>NZ_JBHZAN010000002.1:144553-311606 GCF_042754285.1 Streptomyces sp. NPDC059224 | reverse complement strand
GACTGCGCCGCGGTGTGCGCGGACTTCGCGTTCCGCACGTCCCGGGCGGCGGCCCGCACCTTCGCCTCGTCCGGCTTCTCGACGCTCCTGCTGCCGGTGGGATCGCCCTTGTACCTGTCCGCCTCCCTGCCCGCCCGGCTCACCCACGAATCGGCCGACGAAAGGCGGGACCTGGCCGAGGACAGGTCGGACCGGGCCTCCTTCGCCCTGGCGAGCGCCCTGTCCGCCAGGGCCTGCGCCCGCTCCAGCTTCGGCCAGTAGTCCGCGAGCGCGTCCCCGCACAACTCGTACGACTTCTTCAGCTTCTTCAGGTTCTTCGGAACGTCCTTGAACTGCTCCTTGAACACCTCCGCCGACTTGCCCGCCCACTGCAGCAGCGTGTCCTCGCCCGCCATGCCCTTCACCAGACGCAGTGCGTCGGAGACGTCGTCGGCGAAGCCGTGGAGCTGCGCGGCGAGCGTGCGGACACGCTGCGGATCCCCGGGCGTCGGGTCCCGGTCGAGGTCGAGTGGATGCCAGTCCGCCGGCCGATACCCCGCCATGTCCCCGCAACCCCCGTCGCCGACGTTCACTCATTGCGCGTGCGTTCGGGCAAAGGTACCGGAGAGGTCAGGAGCGGCTCGGGGTCATGTCCTGCAGGCCCACCACTCTGAGCAGTTGCAGGCGTTCGTGGGAGTCGGTGCCCGGACGGGCGGTGTGGATGACCAGTTGCTGGTGGGTGTCGGCGTTGTGGAGGACCTCGCAGTCCAGTTCCAGGAGTCCGACCGTGGGGTGCTGGAAGCGTTTGACGGTCGCACGCCGGACCGCCACTTCGTGTTCGGCCCACAGGCGGGCGAACTCCTCACTGCCCGCCAGGAGTTCGGCGACGAGGGCGGCTGGGGCCGGGTCGGCGGGGCGGGCCGCGGCCACCGCCCGGAGGCCGGCGACATGGTCCCGGGTGTGTGCCGGCCGGTCCTCCGGCGGGAACAGGTCGCGGGCCGAGGGGTCCAGGAAGTAGCGGCGGAGCAGGTTGCGCTCGTGCGGCGGACGGGCCAGGACGTCGCCGCTCAGCGCCCGCGACAGCGCGTTCTGGGCCAGGACCTCGCCGTAGTCGGTCGCCACCAGCGCCGGGGTGTCGTGCAGCCGGTCCAGGACCAGCAGGAGGCCGGGGCGCACGTGCGTGCTCGTCGCCTCCGGGCGCGGGGGTTCCTCGCCGGCCAGGTGGAACAGGTGGTCGCGTTCGTCCTCCGTCAGGCGCAGCGCGCGGGCCATCGCCGTCAGCATCTGGCGGGACGGGCGCGGGCCCCGGGACTGTTCCAGCCGGGTGTAGTAGTCCGCCGACATGCCCGCCAGGGACGCCACCTCCTCGCGGCGCAGCCCCGGGGTGCGGCGGCGGGCGCCCGGGGCCATGCCCACGTCGGCGGGGTCCAGGCGGGTGCGGGCGTGGCGCAGGAAGTCGGCGAGTTCGGGGCGGTTCACCCCTCCAGGGTCGCCCGGCCCGCCCGGCTTATCCAGGGACTGCCGATCCCCTGATCCGGAGGTCTCTCCCGGCCGTGCCCCGGGAGGCCGAGGGTGGTGGCGTCGAAGCGAAGCCACAGAAGGAGAGCGTCGTGATCACTCTTGTCACCGGTACGACCGGACAGGTCGGGCGGCGGTTCGTGCCCAGGCTGCTGGGGCAGACCCGGCCGGGGGAGCGGGTGCGGGTGCTCGTACGGGACGCGGCCCGCGGCGAGCCGTTCGCCGCCCTCGGCGCCGAGGTGGCCGTCGGCGACCTGCGGGACGAGGAGGTGCTCGGCAAGGCCGTCGCCGGGGCGGACGCCGTCGTGAACGTCGCCGCCGCCTTCCGCGGGGTGCCGGACGAGGAGGCCTGGGCCGTCAACCGGGATGCCGCGGTGGCCCTCGGCAAGGCCGCGCTCGCGGCCGGCGTACGACGGTTCGTGCAGGTCAGCACCGGGAACGTGTACGGCACCGGGCGTGGCCGCCCGCTCACCGAGGACGACGAGAGCCGGCCCGGCGGCGAGCTGTGGGGCGCCTACCCCGAGTCCAAGGCGGCCGCCGAACGGGACCTGCTCGCGCTGGCGGACGGCATGGAGGTGCGGATCGGGCGGCTGCCCTTCGTCTACGGCGAGCAGGACCCGCACCTCGCCGACGTCATGCGCTGGGCCGCGAACTGGGCGCCCGCCCAGCGGCTGCAGATGGCCCACCACGCGGACGTCGGCCAGGGCCTGATGCGTCTGCTGTACGCCCCGGCGGTGAACGGCCCGCTCTACAACATCGCCGACGACGCGCCCGTCACGACCGTGGAGCTGCACCGGCTCAACGGCATCGAGGTGCCCGCGGACCTGCACACCCGCACCGACCCCGACCCCTGGTTCGGGATCATGTCCAACCAGCGGATCCGCCGCGACCTCGGCTTCCGGCCGATCTACCCGAGCGTGTGGACCGCCCGCGACGCCGGCGCCCTGTGAGCGCCTGAGCGGCCGGGGTCCGTCGCGCCCTAGTCGACCCCCCGGATCCGCCCCACCAGCCCCGCCCCCGCCAGCCCGATCACCGCCGCCACCAGGTACAGCACCCGGTAGCCGCCCAGATAGGTCACGATCGGCGCGGCGAGGGCGGGCGCGGCCACCTGGGGCAGGGCGTTGGCCACGTTGATGACGCCGAGGTCCTTGCCGCGGTCCAGGGCCTTCGGCAGGACGTCCGTCATCAGGGCGAAGTCGACCGAGGTGAACACGCCGAAGCCGACGCCGAGGAAGGCCGCCGCGACGATCGCCCCCGGCCAGGTCTGCCACGCCGCCAGCAGCGCCGTGGCCGCCGCCATCAGCAGCCCCGACCAGACCACGAACGGCTTGCGCCGGCCCACCCGGTCCGACCAGACGCCGCCGACCACGACCGTGGCCATCAGCGTCAGCCCGTTCACCGCCGTCAGGATCAGCACGCCCTGGTCGGGGTCGGCGTGGTGGAGGCGGTCGCGGAGGTAGTACAGCAGGTACAGCAGCACCAGCGCGTTGCTCAGGTTGATCAGGAACCGGGTCAGCCAGGCCCAGCCCAGGTCCGGATGGCGGCGCGGGCTCAGCCAGAACCCGGTCAGGAAGGCCCGCCACGACCAGGGCGGCCGGTCCTGCGGGGCCAGCCGCAGGTCCGGGTGGCGGAGCACGTACGGCAGCACGCCCACCGCCGTGAACACCGCGCACGCCGCATAGCCCGCCCCGACGCCCCCGGCGGCCGTCGCCAGCCCGGTCCCGCCGACCACCCCGAGGATCTGCGCGGCGCCCAGCCAGCCGCCCACCGAACCCCGCTGGCTCCTGGGCACCTGGTCCGGCACGGCGGCCGTGACGGCCGCGAAGGCCACGTTCAGCGTCAGCTGGACCAGACACCAGCCCAGCACCAGCGTCCCCATGCCGCCGGCGCCACCGAGGAGCAGCAGGGACAACGCCCCGCCGGCCGTGCCGGCGACGATCCAGGGCGTGCGGCGGCCCCAGCGGGACGTCGTACGGTCCGACAGCGCGCCGAAGACCGGGTTCGCCGCCAGCGACACCACCGCGCCGACGCCGGTCACCCACGCCAGCATCGTCTCCTTCGACATCCCGGAACCGGGCGCGAAGTCCCCCGCCTGGGAGGCGAGGAGGATCTGGAGCGGGCCGTACCAGCCCACCCAGATCGCCCCGTTGGCGAGGCAGAGCGCCGACGCCCAGCCCCGGCCGACCCGCTCGGCCGGTTCGGCCAGCGCGGCCGGTTCCCGAGTCGTCATTCCCGCGCCCGGGACCGCTGCGCCCCGAGCAGGTCCCGGAACCAGGCGTACGACGACTTCGGCGTCCGCGCCAGGGTGTCGTAGTCCACGTGGACCAGGCCGAAACGGCGCGCGTACCCCTCCGCCCACTCGAAGTTGTCCAGCAGCGACCAGACGAAGTAGCCGCGCACGTCCACCCCGGCCTCCGCCGCCCGGTGCAGCGCCCGGATGTGGCCGTCGAGGTAGGCGATCCGGTCCTGGTCGTCGAGGCCCTCGTAGGAGCAGCCGTTCTCGGTGATGACGATCGGGGGGAGCCGGTCGCCGTAGCGGTCCCGGAAGCCGGTGAGGAGTTCGGTGAGGCCCTCCGGGACCACCGGCCAGCCGAAGTCGGTCACCGGCACGTCCTCGATGTCCTGCACCGAGAAGGGGAGTTCGGCCGGGAGGGTGAGTCCGCCGAACTCGATCTCGGTGCCCCGCGGGGCACCCACCTTCGTCGGCGCGTAGTAGTTGACGCCGTACCAGTCGAGCGGCTCGGAGATCACCTTCAGGTCCGCGGCGACGTCGCCCGGCATCAGGTCGCCCATGCCCTCCGGGTACTCGCCCAGCAGAACCGGCTCCGCGAACAGCCGGTTGAGCAGGAGGTCGTAGAAGCCGGCCGCCTCCAGGTCCGGCTGCTCCCCGGAGGCCGGCCAGGTGGGGCCGTGGGAGTTGGCGATGCCGATGTCCACGGCGCCCGCCGCGCGCAGCGCCCGCACCGCCAGGCCGTGGGCCAGGAGCTGGTGGTGGGCGACCGGGAGCGCGTCGAACATCAGCCGCTCGCCGGGTGCGTGGGCGCCCAGCGCATGGCCGAACAGGGTGTGCTCGGCGGGCTCGTTGAGGGTGATCCACTTCCTGACCCGGTCGCCGAGCCGGTCCGCGACCGCCGAGACGTACTCGGCGAACCGCGCGGCGGTGTCCCGCTCCAGCCAGCCGCCCTTGTCGTGCAGGGCCGCCGGCAGGTCCCAGTGGAAGAGAGTGGGGACCGGCCGTACGCCCGCCGCGCACAGCTCGTCCACCAGCCGGTCGTAGAAGTCCAGGCCGCCCGCCGAGCGCACCCTCGGCCAGGAGACCGAGAAGCGGTACGCGTCCACGCCGAGGCCGGCCAGCAGGGCCACGTCCTCGCGGTGGCGGTGGTAGTGGTCGCAGGCCACCGCCGCCGTCGAGCCGTCCTTGATGCGGCCCGGCCCGGCCGAGAACACGTCCCACACGGAGGCCTCGCGCTCGTCTGCCGCGCCCTCGATCTGGTGGGCCGAGGTCGACACACCCCAGAGGAAACCGTCGGGGAAAGCGGGGAGCGGGGGTATCGGATGGACCGCGTCAGTCGCCATGGCCGGGATCATCCTTACCACGAGTAACGGAAGTCAACGCCCCGGCGTGAACTGCCCGTTGCCGGATCCGTTCAGGCTCCCTCCTTCAACACCCGTGAGACCAGCTCGCGTTGCTCGGCGGTCAGCCGCGGATCGGCCGCGTACACCGTCCGGCCGTCCACCGTGATCCGGTACGCGAACCCGTCCGGCACCCCCTGCGGGGGCGTGCCCCGGCCGGCCGCGAGCGCGTGCTCGGCCAGGGCCTGCCACTCATGGGCGTCGGGCCGCCCCGAGGTGTCCACCTCGGCCTGCCGCTCGATGCCCGCGAACCCGCCCGTACGCCTCACCTGAATACGCATGGGTCCCTGTGTAGTACGGGATCAGCCGGTCTGCACACCCACCTGGGCCCACGCCTTGAGGACCGCCTCGGTCTCCTCGCCCTCCTTGAAGCGGGCCCTGGCGGCGGTCACGGTGAGCTTCGCGAAGTCCGTGAAGCGGGCGTCCGAGCGCAGCTCCCCGCCGGTGAGCACGTCGTACCAGATCAGCCCGGCCCGCTCCCAGGCGTTGCCGCCCAGGGCGGCGGCGAGCAGGTAGAAGGCGTGGTTGGGGATGCCGGAGTTGATGTGCACGCCGCCGTTGTCGCGGCTGGTCCTCACGTACTCCGCCATGGTCGCGGGCTGCGGGTCCTTGCCGAGGCGGGGGTCGTCGTAGGCCGTGCCCGGGGCCTTCATCGAGCGCAGCGCCACACCGCGTACGCCCGGGGCGAGCAGGCCCTCGCCGATCAGCCAGTCCGCCTGGTCGGCGCTCTGCCCGAGGGAGTACTGCTTGATGAGCGAGCCGAAGACGTCCGAGACCGACTCGTTGAGGGCGCCGGACTGGCCGTAGTACTCCAGGTTGGCGGTGTACTGGGTGACGCCGTGGGTGAGCTCGTGGCCGATGACGTCGACGGAGCTGGTGAAGTCGGTGAAGATCTCACCGTCACCGTCGCCGAACACCATCTGCTCGCCGTTCCAGAAGGCGTTGTCGTAGTCGCGGTCGTAGTGCACGCTCGCGTCGAGCGCGAGGCCGTTGCCGTCGACGGAGTCGCGTTCGTACGCCTTCAGGTAGAGGTCGAAGGTGGCGCCGAGGCCGGCGTAGGCGCGGTTGACGCTGGCGTCCTGACCGGGCTCGGAGCCCTCCTCGCGGACCTTGGTGCCGGGCAGATCGGTGCCGTGTCCGGCGTCGTAGACCGTGCGGCGCGGCGCGCTGTCCGGGGCCGCCGGGGCGGCGACGGCGGTCAGGGTGCGCACGGCGGTGACCCGGCGGCGGGTGCGGGCCGCGGAGTCGTGCTGCAGGGTGCGCAGCGCGGAGTCGGCGAGTGCGCCGTCCTCGTGCCGGGCCAGCTGGTCGAGGATGTGCGGCGGCACGATCCCGCAGAAAACGGGCGTGCGGCGGATGACGGGCTCAGAGCCCCCGTTGGTCGTCATGCACCGCACCCTCGCACTGGGTCACTCGACTGTCACTACCCGCAACCATGATTGATGAAATACCGCGACAATTGATGACTCTGCGTGAGCGGGAGTGGTATGGCGCACGTTTTGTCCTTTTCGTCCCCCCGGTCCCGCATACTGATACGGCGCCCCGCGTCCGAAGGGGCTCGACTAGCATGCGGAGCATCATGCGTTTCGGGCTGCTTCTTCTTAGCTGCCGCGGCGAGGGCCTGTAGTCCAGGTCGACTCCCTCCCCGCGGAGCTTCGTGTTGCGTCGTCGGCCGTCCTTCCGGACATCCTGAGGAGCCCCGCATCATGGCGAACCGCCAGCAGCCCACCACCATGCCGGTGCACAAGTACGGCCGCTACGAGCAGGTCGACATCCCGGACCGCACCTGGCCCCAGCAGCGCATCACCACCGCCCCCCGCTGGCTCTCCACCGACCTGCGCGACGGCAACCAGGCCCTGATCGACCCGATGTCGCCCGAGCGCAAGCGCCGGATGTTCGACCAGCTGGTGAAGATGGGCTACAAGGAGATCGAGGTCGGTTTCCCGGCCTCCGGCCAGACCGACTTCGACTTCGTGCGCTCGATCATCGAGGAAGAGGGCGCGATCCCGGACGACGTCACGATCTCCGTACTGACCCAGGCCCGCGAGGACCTGATCGAGCGGACCGTGGAGTCGCTGAAGGGCGCCCGGCGGGCCACCGTGCACCTGTACAACGCCACGGCTCCCGTCTTCCGCCGGGTGGTGTTCCGCGGCTCCAAGGACGACATCAAGCAGATCGCCGTCGACGGCACCCGCCTGGTGATGGAGTACGCGGAGAAACTGCTGGGCCCCGAGGCTGATGGGACGACGTTCGGCTACCAGTACAGCCCGGAGATCTTCACCGACACCGAGCTGGACTTCGCGCTGGAGGTCTGCGAGGCGGTGATGGACGTCTACCAGCCCGGTCCCGGCCGCGAGATCATCCTCAACCTGCCCGCGACCGTGGAGCGTTCGACGCCGTCCACGCACGCGGACCGCTTCGAGTGGATGCACCGCAACCTGTCCCGCCGCGAGCACGTCGTGCTCTCCGTCCACCCGCACAACGACCGCGGCACCGCCGTCGCCGCCGCCGAACTGGCGCTGATGGCCGGCGCCGACCGCGTCGAGGGCTGCCTGTTCGGGCAGGGCGAGCGCACCGGCAACGTCGACCTGGTCACCCTGGGGATGAACCTGTTCTCGCAGGGCGTCGACCCGCAGATCGACTTCTCCGACATCGACGAGATCCGTCGTACGTGGGAGTACTGCAACCAGATGGAGGTCCACCCGCGCCACCCCTACGTGGGCGACCTGGTCTACACGTCCTTCTCCGGCTCCCACCAGGACGCCATCAAGAAGGGCTTCGACGCCATGGAGGCCGACGCGGCCGCCAAGGGCGTCACCGTCGACGACATCGAGTGGGCCGTGCCGTACCTGCCGATCGACCCGAAGGACGTCGGCCGCTCCTACGAGGCGGTCATCCGGGTCAACTCGCAGTCCGGCAAGGGCGGTATCGCCTACGTCCTGAAGAACGACCACAAGCTGGACCTGCCCCGCCGGATGCAGATCGAGTTCTCCAGGCTCATCCAGGCGAAGACGGACGCCGAGGGCGGCGAGGTCACCGGTGCCGACATCTGGGCGGTCTTCCAGGACGAGTACCTGCCGAACCCCGAGAACCCCTGGGGCCGGGTGCAGGTGAAGGCGGGCCAGTCGACCACCGACACCGACGGGGTGGACACCCTCACCGTCGAAGCCACCGTCGACGGCGAGGACACCGTCCTGACCGGTTCCGGCAACGGCCCGATCTCCGCGTTCTTCGACGCGCTGCAGGGCCTGGGCATCGACGTACGGCTCCTGGACTACCAGGAGCACACGATGAGCGAGGGCGCCTCCGCACAGGCCGCCTCGTACATCGAGTGCGCGATCGGCGACAAGGTTCTGTGGGGAATCGGGATCGACGCGAACACGACGCGTGCATCGCTGAAGGCGGTCGTCTCCGCCGTCAACCGCGCGACGCGATAACCACTCTGACCGGCGGTTTACCGGCCCTGATCGCGCTGTACGGCGATCAGGGCCCCGTCGTATACCGGCCATCCGGCCGTGGAGGTCACGGAAAGGTCTCGTACGGGGTACTGACTCCACCTCACCGATGTGGCTAACATCACGCCAGCGGTGGCGATGTTGCCACGGCGTTAAGGAGGTGCGACGTGCTGCCAGTACGGGGACGAGACGGCCGAACCGCCGGGCCTGCCCGCATTCTGGGCACCCGCACCGCATGGACGCCCGTCGGCGACGGCGAGTTCTTCTGCCCCGGTTGCGGAGGCGACCGCAACTACCAGCGGCTCACAGGCCGTCGCCGCTTCACCCTGCTCGGCGTGCCGGTGCTGCCGCGCGGCACCACCGGGCCGGTCGTGGAGTGCGCCGCCTGCCGTCACCACTTCGGCACCGACGTCCTCGACCACCCCACCACCTCACGCTTCTCGGCGATGCTCCGCGACGCCGTGCACACCGTCGCCCTCGCCGTCCTCGCCGCGGGCGGCACCTGTGCCCGCACGTCCCTGGAGGCGGCCGCGGCAACGGTCCGCGCGGCCGGCTTCGAGGACGTCACCGAGGACGGTCTGAGCGCGCTCGTCGACGCCCTCGCCGCCGACACCGGCCGGGTCTTCGAGCAGCCCGGCGGGGCGAGCCTCGCGATAGAACTGCACGAGTCCCTCGACCCGCTGGCCCCGCACCTCGCCCCCGGCGGCCGCGAGTCCCTGCTCCTGCAGGCCGCCAGGATCGCGCTCGCCGACGGCCCCTACACCAACGCCGAACGCGAGGTCCTCGGCACGGTCGGTGCCGCCCTGACCATCTGTGCCGACGACGTGACCCGCCTGCTCGCCGCGGCCCGCACCCCCTCCTGAGCCGCCGGCCGGCCCGCCCCGCGAGCTGACGCAGCGCCAGAGCGCGGGACACGTTCGGCCGTTACGGGGATGCGGTGGAGACAACGGGGAGGAACATGGAAGGGTGACCCATGTGTCTCCTGTGACCCGTGCGAGCCGGATCTCCCTCGCGGCCGCCCTGCTGCTCGGGGCGTTCGCCGTAGAACCCAGGGCCTGGGCGGCCACCTGCAAGTCCGCCGTACCGTACGTGTCCGGCCAGGGGGGGTACGCCCAGTACCGCATCCCGGCCGCCGTCCGCACCCGGCACGGCACCCTGCTGGCCTTCGCCGAGGGCCGGCACAGCACCACCGGCGACAGCGGTGACATCGACGTGGTGCTGCGGCGCTCCTTTGACGGCGGCTGCAGCTGGGGCCCGCTGCGGGTGGTGGCCGACGGCAAGGGGAACACCCGGGGCAACCCGGCACCCGTGGTCGACCCGCGCACCGGCGACATCGTCCTGGTGACCTCCTACAACGACGGCTCGGTGAGCGAGGCGCAGATCATGCGGGGCCAGGTCACCAAGAAGCAGAGCCGCCGGGTGTTCGTGCAGCGCAGCAAGAGCGACGGCCGGTCCTTCACCGCCCCGCAGGAGATCACGGCGCAGGTGAAACCCGCCGGCTGGCGCTGGTACACCACCGGTCCCGGCCATGCCGTCGCCATCACCGAGGGACCGCACCGCGGCCGTCTGGTCGTCGCCGCCGACCACTCCGGCGCGCCGCGCACCGGTTCCTCCGACACCGGCCAGGAGGCCAGGTACTACGGCGGTCACGCCATCTACAGCGACGACGGCGGCCGCAGCTGGCACCTCGGCTTCGTGGACGACTCCTACACCGGCCGCGACAACGCCAACGAGACGACCGCCGCCCAACTCCCCGGTGGCCGCCTCTACTTCAATGCCCGCGACCAGAACGGCAGCAGCCCCGGCAACCGCCTCGACGCATGGTCGAGCGACGGCGCGCAGACCCTGGACGCCCAATTCACCGTGCAGCCGACCCTGCGCCGGGTCCCGGTGGTCGAGGGCTCGGTCCTCCAGCTCCTGGGCGACGAGGCCCCGTTGCTCTTCTCGGCCCCCTCGGTCCCCACCGCCCGCCAGGCCATGGCCCTGTGGACCAGCACGGACGAGGGCATCAGCTTCGACAAGCTCCTCACCCTGTCAAACCGGAAGGCGGCCTACTCGGACCTGGTGCAGCTGGACAGGCGCACGGTGGGGGTGCTGTACGAGACGGGGACCCGGACCGCGTACGACACGATCGAGTTCCGGCGGGTCGCGGCACCCCGGGAGTGAACCGCGGCCGGACACCGGTCGTCGCCGGAGACCGGCCGTCGCCGTGCTCCGGGCAACCGAATCCGCCCGGCCGGTGGTCTGGAGGGCGAGGGGGTGGCTGATGCAGGCCGAACTCGAGGCCCAGTTCCAGGAATTCGTCAGAGCGCGGTGGTCCCATCTGGTGCGGACCGCCTATCTGCTCACCGGCGACCCGCACCACGCGGAGGACCTCACGCAGACCGCGCTGGCGAAGGCGTACCGGTCGTGGCGCCGGGTCTCCGGCACCGACCGTCCGGAGGCGTACGTCCGCCGCATGCTGGTCAGCTGCAACAGCGACCGGTTCCGCAAACGGCGGGTCACGGAGTCGCTGACCGCCGCGCCGCCCGAGCGCGCGGGGCCCGACGACGCGGTCTCCCGGGCCGACGAGCGCGGCACGCTGCTCGCCGCCCTGGCGGACCTGCCCCCCAGACAGCGCGCGGTGGTCGTGCTGCGGTACTGGGAGGACCTGTCCGAGGCGGAGGTCGCCGACGTGCTCGGCTGCTCCCCTGGCACGGTCAAGAGCCAGGCGTCCAAGGGCCTGGCGAAGTTGCGTACGTTTCCGGGGCTCGCGCAGGCCATGAGCCACGCGGGTTCCGGACAGGGAGGCACCAGGTGAGCGGCGAGAACCAGGGCACGCAGGACGGGCCGGACTTCGAGGACCGGGTCCGGACACTGCTGGCGGGGGACGCCTCGGCGCTCCGGCCGTCACCGGTGCCCTATCCGGAGATCCGGCGGCGGGGCGTGCTGGAGCGCAGGCGGCGGCGCCTCGGGGTGACCGGGGCGGCGCTGGCGACGCTGGTGGCGGTGCCGGTGGGCGCCTACGCGATCGGCGGCGGCGGGGGCGGTGCGGTGAGCCCGGCGCATCCCGTGCCGTCCGTGCGGACCAGCGCGCGCCCGAGCCCGTCCGTGTCGGCGTCGGTACCCGTGCCGGGTCCCGCGCGGCCCGCCACCGCGGGGCAGCTCCTCGACGACATCACCTTCGACCGGGCGGCCGACGGGCTGGACCGGTGCATCGCCTACAACAAGGCGAATCACGTCGCCAAGGACCCGGCCTACCGCGACCTCGGCACGGCCGCCGACTACCGGATCGTCCTCGCGATGAAGGCCACCGGTGACGCCAACTCACCCGGCGACGGCTTCTCCGTGGTCGCCGTACGCGCGAAGCCGACACCGGCCCGGCTGATCTGCACGGTCAAGGACGGCGAGGCACAGGGGCTGAACACCAGCCTCGGCGACCCCTTCGGCGACTCCCTGACGGCCCTGGTCCCGGACATGAACGCCGGGAAGCTCCACCAGCAGTCCTACCTGGACAAGGGGCACTGGAAGCTGCCGTTCCGCTGGGGTGTCATCGGCAGTTACCGCAGCTCGGTCAGCAAGGTGACCGTCTCCTACGGGGGCAGCACGCGCCAGGCCGTGCTGGACCACGGCTGGTTCGTCGCCACCGGCACCCTGCACCGGCAGGTCACCGAGGCGCCCCGGCTCAGGGGCTACGACGGCTCCGGCAAGCTCGTCTACGACTCCGACCAGGACGACTCCTACGAGAAGACACTGCCCTAGGCCATGTCCGCCGTGACCGACCCGGAGGCCGGCCGCCCCGGCCTCCGACGCCGTGGGGGAGATCGGGTGACCGGCGTTCCTTCCGGGGTCTTGTCCCACACCATTGGTCCGGCCTCTGATGGTTTACGCCATTCGTGTTCGGTGTCTTGACCGCCCCGAAACCCCCTCTTATGGTCGCGCTTACACATGACGTCCGACGTCTCCTTTCCCCCACGCTGGAGGCACCGTGCGCGACGAGCCGGCCCATGTCCGCAGGACGTTCCTGAAAGGCGCCGGGGCCCTGAGCGCGGCCGCCTCGCTGACGGCCTGCGGCCCGAAGTCCACGATCGACCTCGGCGGCAACGGCACCGACCGCACCCTCACCGCCGTCATCGGCTACGGCAACGACGGCAGCTGGGACCCGACCCAGACGGCGTCCGCGTTCGCGATGGCCGCCAACAACCACATCTACGAGGGCCTCGCCGACACCGACCCGATCACCCGCGCCCCCTATCCGGCGCTGGCGACCCGGCTGCCCGCGGACCCGTCCGCCACCACCTGGCGGTTCACCCTGCGCCCCGGCGCCACCTTCCACGACGGGAGACCGGTCACCGCCGACGACGTGGTCTTCGTCTTCGACCGGATCCTCGACCCGGGCACCCAGACCCTCGCCAAGGGCTTCTTCGCGAGCTGGCTGAAGGAGGTCCGGAAGATCGACACCCGGACCGTCGACCTGGTCCTCGGGTTCCCCTTCCCGGACGGGATCGCCCGCCTCACCCTCGCCAAGATCATGCCGAAGCACGTGTTCTCCCGGCCCGGCGCGTGGGACGACGCGGTCAAGGGACTGGCGGTGGGGACAGGACCGTACCGGCAGACCGGACACCACCCGAAGTCCAACACCACCTTCGCCGCCCACGACGGATACAACGGCCCCCGCGCCCCCGCCTTCCGGCGGATGAACTGGCTGACGATCGTCGACGCGGCCTCACGGGTGGCCCGGATCTCCGGGGCCGACGCCGGCGCGCAGATCTCCGACAACATCCCCTACGCCAACGTCACCCGCCTCGAACAGGGCGGACTGTCGGTCGGCGGCGGCGCCGGGATGAACAACCTGTTCCTGATGTTCAACACCCGGCACCGGCCCTTCGACGACGTCCGGGTCCGCCAGGCCCTGCACTACGCCATCGACGCCGCGAAGATCGTCGAGGTCGCCCTCAAGGGCCACGGAAAACCGGCGACTTCGTTCCTGAACGAGACCAACCCGGCCTACCGCAGGGCGAAGACGGTCTACGCGTACGACCCCGACAGGGCCAAGGCGCTCCTCAAGGACGCCGGCGTCAGCGGGCTCCGGGTCGACATCCTCGCCGTCAACGTGAGCTGGATCGTCGACTGCCTGCCCACCATCAAGTCGTCCTGGGACGCGATCGGCGTGGCCACGACCCTGTCCCCGCAGGAGACCACGGCCGTGTTCACCAAGATGGACCAGAAACAGGACTACCAGGTCGTCGCCGCCGTCTCCAACCCCAACCAGTTCGGCCTCGACGCCGACCTGGTCATGCACTACAACTACGGCCCCGAGAACCTGTGGATGGGCTACGCCCGCTGGTCAGGCGACGCCGTCGCCAAGCGCCTCTTCAAGGACATGGACGCGGCCACCCGCGAACCGGACCCGGACAGGAAGAGGACGATGATCCAGGACTACGTCGACATCGTCGCCGAACAGGCGGTCCTCTACCCGGTCGTCCACAACGAGCTGATCACCGCCTGGGACCCGCGCAGGCTCACCGGCATAAGGGCCCAGCCGTACCCCGGCATCAACGTCCTGACGGCCAAGTGGGCCTGACGGCATGAACGCCGTCCTGCGCATCCTGCTGCGCCGCGTCGTCCTGCTGGTGCCGCTGCTCCTCGGCATCTCCCTGTTCGTGTTCCTGGTGATGCGCTTCTCCGACGTCGACCCGGCGTCCGCCTTCTTCCAGGGCGCCAACCCCACCCCGCGCCAACTCCACGACTTCCGCGAACGCAACGGCCTCCTGGACCCCCTGCCCCTGCGCTACGTCCACTTCGTCGGCGGCCTGCTCCACGGCGACCTCGGCACCAGCGCCCTCACCCGCACCCCGGTCCTCGACCAGGTCGCCACCGCCCTGCCGCTCACCCTCCAGCTGACCTTCCTCGGCCTCGGCATCGCGGTCGTCCTGGCGCTGGCCGGCGGTGTCACGGCGGCCATCCACCGCGACCGCTGGCCGGACCAGGCCGTGCGGGTGCTCTCGCTCGTCGGCGTCGCCGCCCCCGCCTTCTGGCTGGCGCTGCTGATGATCCAGTACCTGGCGGTCGACCGGGGCTGGTTCCCCTCCGGCGGGTACATCAACCCGGAGGACTCCGTCACCGGCTGGCTGAAGACCATGGCCCTGCCCGCCCTCGCGCTCTCCCTCCCGGTCGCCGCCCAGCTCACCCGGATCGTCCGCACCTCGGTGGTCGAGGAACTCGACCGGGACTACGTGCGCACGGCGATCGGCAGCGGCCTGCCGCCCCATGTCGTGGTCGGCCGCAACGTCCTGCGCAACGCACTCGTCAACCCCCTGACCGTGCTCGGCCTGCGGGTCGGCTACCTCCTCGGCGGCGCCGTCGTCATCGAGACCATCTTCGCCCTGCCCGGCATGGGCAAGCTGATGATCGACGCCGTGCAGAACGGCGACCCGGCCGTCGTCCAGGGCGTGGTCCTCACCACGGCGACCGGCTTCGTCGTCGTCAACCTCGTCATCGACATCCTCTATCTGCTGGTCAACCCCCGTCTGAGGGAGGCGACATGACGAGGTTCGACCGCCCGGCCCTCACCGCCGCCCTGGCCCGTCCCGGCGTACGGCTGCGCAGGCTGACTCCGCTGTCCAGGGTCGCCCTCGTCTTCCTGGCCGTGGTCGTCCTGGTGGCCGCGGCCGCTCCCCTCCTCGCCCCCGACGACCCCCTCGCCCAGCAGGCCCCCGCCGACGGCACCGGGCACCCCTCCGCCGGCCACTGGATGGGCCAGGACAGCCTCGGCCGGGACATCCTCAGCCGGCTGATGTACGGCGCCCGCTGGTCGCTGGCCATCGGCCTGGGCGCGACCGGCCTCGCCCTGGTCGCCGGCGCGCTGCTCGGCGCCCTCGCGGCCACCTCCCGCAAGGGCGTCGACGAGACGCTCATGCGCTGCCTGGACGTGGTGATGGCGTTCCCGGGCATCGCCCTGGCCGCCGTCCTGGTCGCCGTCTTCGGCGGCGGCATCACCGTCCTGATCTGTGCGATCGCCTTCCTCTTCACCCCGCCCGTGGCCCGCGTGGTCCGGGCGAACGTCCTCGACCAGTACGGCGAGGACTACGTCACCGCGGAACGCGTGATCGGCGCCCGCACCCCGCACATCGTGCTCCGCCACGTGGCCGTCAACTGCGCCGCCCCCGTCCTGGTGTTCTGCACGGTCCAGGTCGCCGAGGCCATCGTCTTCGAGGCGTCCCTGTCCTTCATCGGCGCGGGCGTACGGCCCCCGGACCCGTCCTGGGGCAGCGTCATCGCGGACGGCCGGAACATGGTGCTGACGGGCGGCTGGTGGGCGACGCTCTTCCCCGGCCTGCTGATCCTGCTCACCGTCCTGTGCCTGAACATCCTCTCCGAGGGCGTCTCGGACGCGTGGGCGTCACCGGCGCCGCGGGAGGTGGAGCCGACGGGGGGCGGCCCGGCCGGCCCGGCCGAGCGGGACGAGGTCCTGGAACTGCCCGGCCTGACGGAGGCGGGGGAGCGGCTCCGCGCCCGCGCCCGGCCCCCCGCTCCGGGCGGCCGGCCGGTACTGGCCGTGGAGAGGCTCGCCATCGGCTTCCCCGACCGCCACCGGGGCGTGGACATCGTCGACGCCGTCAGCTTCGAGGTGCGTCCCGGTGAGGTGCTGGGACTGGTGGGGGAGTCGGGCTGCGGGAAGTCCCTGACGGCACTCACGATCATGGGTCTGCAGCCGAGGACGGCAAGGGTGACGGGGCGGATCGTTTTCCGTCCTGGTGAGGGGACGAGCCACGAAGGGACGCGGGGCCGTACCCCATACGCGGCTGCCGCCGCGCGGGCGCGATCAACCCCCACCGGCCCGCGGCCGCCCGTGGACCTGACCACCCCCCACCGCCGCCTCCTCGGCCACGAACTCGCGATGGTCTACCAGGACGCCCTGTCCTCCCTGAACCCCTCCATGACGGTCAATGCCCAGCTCGCGCAACTCACCCGGCGCGGCGGCCACCGGCCCCCCGCCGAGCTCCTCACCCTCGTCGGCCTCGACCCCACCCGCACGCTCCCGGCCTACCCCCACGAACTCTCCGGCGGCCAGCGCCAGCGCGTCCTGATCGCCATGGCCCTCTCCCGCGACCCCCGCCTGATCATCGCCGACGAACCGACCACCGCCCTCGACGTCACCGTCCAGGCCCAGGTGATGGAACTCCTCCTGCGCCTCCGCGAGGAGCTCGGCTTCGCGCTGATCCTCGTCTCCCACGACCTCGCCCTGGTCGCGGACGTCACCGACCGGGTGGTGGTGATGTACGGCGGCCAGATCGTCGAGACCGGCGTCACCGCGGAACTGGTCGCCGCCCCCACCCACCACTACACGCGCGGCCTGCTCGGCAGCGTGCTGTCGCTGGAGTCCGGGGCCGAGCGGCTCACCCAGATCAGGGGCGTGGTGCCGTCCCCCGCCGACTTCCCGGCGGGCTGCCGCTTCAGCGACCGCTGCCCGGCGGCGAGCGAGATCTGCCGTACGACACCACCGGCCCTCGTCGGAGGCCCCGTCCACACCGCGGCCTGCCACCACCCGGCCGTCGACCTGGCGGCGAACACGGAGGCGGTGACATGAGCGCGGTGCAGCTGTCCGGCGTCCACGTGGTCCACCGGGCCCGCGGCGCAGGCCTGTTCGGCCGGGACCGGGTGTACGCGCTGACCGGTGCCGACCTCACCGTGGCACCCGGCGAGACCGTCGGGGTGGTCGGCGAGTCGGGGTGCGGGAAGTCGACGCTGGCGAAGGTGCTGGTGGGCGTCGAGCGGCCGACCGCCGGCACGGTCACCTTCCACGGCCGGGACCTGTGGTCGATGACACCGGGCGAACGCCGGTCGGCCGTCGGCGCGAGCACCGGCATGGTCTTCCAGGACCCGTCGACGGCCCTCAACCGCAGGCTGCCGGTCCGCCGTATTCTCCGCGACCCGCTGGACGTCCACGAACGCGGCACGAAGGGCGAACGGGAGGACCGGGTACGGGAGCTGATGGGCCTGGTCGGTCTTCCCCGGGCCCTCGCCGAGGCGCTGCCCGGCCAGCTCTCCGGCGGCCAGCGCCAGCGGGTGGCGATCGCACGGGCGCTGGCGCTCGACCCCGACCTGGTGGTGGCGGACGAACCGACCAGCGCGCTGGACGTCTCGGTCCGCGCCCAGATCCTCAACCTCCTCCTGGACCTGCGCGAGCGGCTCGGTCTCGCCCTGGTCTTCGTCTCCCACGACATCCAGACGGTACGGCGGATGAGCGACCGGGTGATCACCATGTACCTGGGCCGGATCGTCGAGGAGACCCCGGCCGCCGAGGTCACCGGCCACGCCCGGCACCCCTACACCAGGGCCCTCTTCTCGGCCGCCCCCGGCCTGCTCCGCCCGATCGACCCCATCCCGCTCACCGGTCCGGTCCCCTCGGCGACCCGGCCGCCGTCCGGGTGCCCGTTCCGCACCCGCTGCTGGCGGGCGGACGACGAGTGTGCCGTCCGCATGCCTGACTTCACGGCCGCGTCACGCCCCGGCCACCGCTACCGCTGTCACCATCCGTTGGAGGAGGACCAGCCGAGCCACAGCCCGCCCAGGGAGACCAGATGACGCTTCCCACCCCGCTGACCGGTGTCGTACCGCCCGTCTGCACGCCCCTGACACCGGACCGCGAGGTCGACGTCCCCTCGCTGCGCAGGCTCGTCGACCACCTGGTGACGGGCGGGGTGAGCGGCCTGTTCGTCCTCGGCTCGACCTCGGAGGCCGCCTACCTCACCGACCGCCGGCGCAGGCTGGTCACGGAGACGGTGGTGTCCCACGCGGCCGGCCGGCTCCCGGTGCTGGCCGGGGTGATCGACATGACGACACCCCGGGTCCTGGACCACGTCGCGTCCGTCACCGCCGCCGGCGCGGACGCGGTCGTCGTCACCGCCCCCTTCTACACCCGCACCCACCCCGCCGAGATCGCCCGTCACTTCCGCCTGGTCGCCGACCGGTCGCCGGTCCCGGTGATCGCCTACGACATCCCGGCGGCCGTCCACAGCAAGCTGCCCGCGGACCTGGTCCTGGAGCTGGCCGCCGACGGGGTGCTGGCCGGTCTGAAGGACTCCAGCGGCGACCTGGCCGGCTTCCGCGAGGTGGTCACCGGCAGCCGGGGCCTGCCCGGCTTCAGCGCGCTGACCGGCTCCGAGCTGACCGTCGACTCGGCCCTCGCGATGGGCGCCGACGGGGCGGTGCCGGGTCTCGCCAACGTCGACCCGGACGGCTACGTCCGGCTCCACCGGCTGTGCCGGGCCGGCGACTGGGAACGGGCGCGGGCCGAACAGGAGCGGCTGTGCGGACTGTTCGGGATGGTCCGGGCCGGCGACACCCGCCGGATGGGCGGCAGCTCGGCGGCGCTGGGCGCGTTCAAGGCGGCGCTGCATCTGCGCGGGGTCATCGCGTCCCCGGTCACGGCGGAGCCGCAGGTGCCGCTGTCGGAGGCGGAGACCGAGTGCGTGGGCAAGCACCTCGCGGCGGCGGGACTGATGTGACCCGGCGGCGGCCCGCAAGCGCGGATCCGGGCGCTCGTCCGGGACAGACTCCGGCCGAGTCTAGGCACGCAGCGCCACCTCGGTGATGCGAAGCGTGAAACTCCCGGGGGCGGGGGAGCCAGGTGACGTGAACGCGAAGAACCTGCCCGTCGGCTCCTGCGCCGTCGACACCCGTACCGGACGGCTGGGCATCGTCATGGGGCACGAAGGCCCCTACGTGCAGCTGAGGCCGTACGGGGGAGGGCGGGAGTGGGACGCCCACCCGGACGCCGTGCGGACCGCCACCCAGGCCGAACGGCTCAGGGCGGCCACCGCCAACGCCCGCAGCCGCGGCGACGTGCCTTGAAGGTCCCGGTCCGGGCCGGCCCGCCGGCCCGCCGGCCCGGCAGGGCAGAATGGGCCCATGAGCCTGTTCCGCGACGACGGCATCGTGCTGCGCACCCAGAAGCTGGGTGAGGCGGATCGCATCATCACCCTGCTCACCCGCGGTCACGGCCGGGTGCGGGCCGTCGCTCGTGGGGTGCGGCGGACCAAGTCGAAGTTCGGGGCGCGGCTGGAGCCGTTCTCCCATGTCGACGTGCAGTTCTTCGCGCGCGGGAGCGAGCTGATCGGGCGCGGGCTGCCGCTGTGCACCCAGAGCGAGACCATCGCGCCGTACGGCGGCGGCATCGTCACCGACTACGCCCGGTACACCGCCGGGACCGCCATGCTGGAGACCGCCGAGCGGTTCACGGACCACGAGGGCGAACCGGCCGTACAGCAGTACCTGCTGCTGGTGGGGGCGCTCAGGACGCTCGCCCGCGGCGAGCACGCACCCCACCTCGTCCTCGACGCCTTCCTGCTGCGCTCCCTCGCCGTCAACGGCTACGCGCCCAGCTTCGACTCCTGCGCCAAGTGCGGGATGCCCGGTCCGAACCGATTCTTCTCGGTCGCCTCCGGCGGCAGCGTCTGCGTCGACTGCCGGGTGCCCGGCAGCGTCGTACCCTCGCCGCAGACCCTGGTTCTCCTCGGCGCGCTGCTTACGGGAGACTGGGAGACCGCGGACGCCGCCGAGGGGCGGCACGTCCGGGAGGGCGGCGGGCTGGTGTCCGCCTATCTGCACTGGCACCTGGAGCGGGGGCTGCGCTCGCTCAGGTACGTAGAGAAAAGCTAGCGAAGAGCTCAGAGGGAGACGAGAAGCACATGGTCGTACGCGGGATCCTGGGGAGCCGGCGCCGCGAGTACAGGACACCGGAGCCGCACCCGTCCGGTGCCAGGCCGCCGAAGCTCCCGGGCGAGCTGGTCCCGAACCATGTGGCCATCGTCATGGACGGCAACGGCCGCTGGGCGAAGGAGCGCGGACTGCCGCGCACCGAGGGGCACAAGGTCGGCGCCGAGCGCGTCCTCGACGTGCTCCAGGGCTCCATCGAGATCGGCGTCCGGAACATCTCCCTCTACGCCTTCTCCACCGAGAACTGGAAGCGTTCGCCCGAAGAGGTCCGCTTCCTGATGAACTTCAACCGCGACTTCATCCGCAAGACCCGCGACCAGCTCGACGACCTCGGCATCCGGGTGCGCTGGGCGGGCCGGATGCCCCGGCTGTGGAAGTCGGTGGCCAAGGAGCTCCAGGTCGCCCAGGAGCAGACCAAGGGCAACGACCTGCTCACCCTGTACTTCTGCATGAACTACGGCGGCCGCGCCGAGATCGCCGACGCGGTGCAGGCGATCGCCGAGGAGGTCAAGGCCGGCCGGCTCGACCCGTCGAAGGTCTCCGAGAAGACCATCCAGAAGCACATGTACTACGGGGACATGCCGGACGTGGACATGTTCCTGCGCCCCAGCGGCGAGCAGCGCACCTCCAACTTCCTGCTCTGGCAGAGCGCTTATGCCGAGATGGTCTACCAGGACGTCCTGTGGCCGGACTTCGACCGCCGTGACCTGTGGCGCGCGTGCCTCGAATACGCCTCCCGGGACCGCCGGTTCGGCGGCGCCATCCCCAACGAGGAGCTGCTGGCCATGGAGGGCGACCAGCCCGGCGACTGACGGTCGCCCGCCGTTCACGAGGGCCGTCGAGGATGCGGGAGTTCATTCCGGGCCACCCGGTCTCCCGTCTCTGGAACGGTCCTCATGAAGCGTGTCACCCCTGTTCTCGCCCTGGGCGCCGTGCTGCTGGCGGCGCTGCCCGCGCACGCCACGGACAACGGGCCGGCCCGGCCGTGACGGTTACGGCACCAAGGCGGTGTACTCACCCGGCCAGAACCCCCGTACCTACCAGCAGGCGCCCGCCGGGTACACCGAGAACGTCTCCCGGCACGGGTCCCGCTCTGCCACCGACGAGGACGGCGACACGGTCCTCGCGCTCTGGAACCAGGCCGCGGCCGACAACGAACTCACCCCGCCGGGCAGGAGGTTCGGCCCGGACGTGCGGGTCCTGGAAGCGGCCATGAGCACCCTCGGGCACGGCAGCCTCAGCGGTCGCGGCAAGGACGAACTCCGCGCCACCGCCGTCCGCCTGGACAAGCGCCTGCCGGGCCTGTTCTCCTCGATCGCGAAGAACGGCGAGAAGATCGACGTCGTCAGCTCGGGCCAGGGCCGCGCGGTCGACAGCGGTACGGTCTTCACCACCGCCCTCACCGACGCCGACCCGGCGCTGAAGGCCTCGCTCGGCACCGCCCGGACCGACAGGGACCTGCTCTACTTCCACAAGTCCGCCGGCGGCGCCGAGTACCGGAAGTGGCTGGCGGGCGACGAGCGGCTGGCCTCGACCCTGGAGTCGGTCACCGACCGGTCCGCCACGCACCGGGCGGCGGCCCGGGTCCTCGGCCGGATCTTCGAGCCGGCGTTCGTGCGGCGCGTGGTCGACGGCGAGTTCTCCGCCACCGACTCCGACGTCACCGCCGCCCGGGCCGTGTGCAACCTCCACGCCGTCGCGCCCGCGATGAGCGAGGAGAGCCCGAACGGCGGGGGCTGGGACTTCGACCGCCACCTCGCGCCGCGCGACGCGGCCTGGTTCGGCTGCCTGAGCGATGCCGAGGACTTCTAGCCGAGGACCTCTATGAGAAGGGCCCGAGCTTCGCGGACAGCGACATCACCTACAAGATGGCGGCCCCCCTCCTGGACGACCTCTTCCGGCAGGTCGAGGCCAGGCGGGACGGCACCAGCACGCTGGGCGCCGAACTCCGCTTCACCCACGCCGAGGAGATCATCCCGCTGGCGGCGCTGATGGGGCTGCCGGGCAGCGAGAAGCCCGCGAAGCCGGGCCGGACCTACAGCTGCGCGAACAGCCCCTGGCGCGGCGCCGCGGTCGCCTCCCTTGCCTCCGACATCCAGTGGGACGTCTTCCGCAAGGGCGACGACTACCTGGTGCGGATACTCTGCAACGAGAAGGAGGCCGCCTTCAAGGCCGGCTGCAATCCGGTCTCGAAGGGCAGCAGGTTCTGCGACCTGGACGAGCTGGAGAAGTGCTTCGACCGGAGCTGACCCGCGCCGCTACGATCCGCCCCATGCTCATGGACATGGGGCGGGACGCCGGGCAGGGCGCGGTCGAGCTGAACTACCAGCCGGTCGCGGGGGACTTCACGGACGCGCTGCGGGAACGGGAACGGCTGAGACGGCGCAGATGGCTGCGGTACTGGGCCGTCGGCCTGGTGGGGTTCGCCGCCGTGCTGAACGCCGCGCTCGCGGTGGCGGGGTCGGCGGAGCCCGACTGGTTCCTGCTGACCGTCCTGCCCCTCGGGCTGGCCCTGGTGGTCTTCACCCCCTGGCTCCAGGCCCGCGCCTTCCTCAGGCTCGCCGCCCGTCAGGGCGCGTACCGGGCGACCGTGGCGGACACCGGAGTGACGGTGGCCAACGACCACAGCACGACATCGGTCACCTGGGCGGCACAGCCCCGCTACCGGGAGACGAAGGACGTCTTCGTCACCTACAGCGACGACAAGAACGCCTCGTGCTTCACCGTGCTGCCCAAGCGCGGCCTCCCGGACCCCGCCGACGCCGACCGGCTGCGCGCGATCCTCGACCGGCACCTGGCGCGCGGGTAGCTCAGCAGCTCCCCACGGTCCCGGCGCAGTCCGCGCACGTCCCGAAGATCTCGACGGTGTGGGCGACGTTGACGTAGCCGTGCTCGGCGGCGATCGCCTCCGCCCACTTCTCGACGGCGGGGCCCTCCACCTCCACGGCCTTGCCGCACACGCGGCAGACCAGGTGGTGGTGGTGTTCGCCGGTGGAGCAGCGGCGGTAGACGGACTCGCCGTCCGACGTGCGCAGGACGTCCACCTCGCCGGCGTCGGCGAGGTTCTGGAGGGTGCGGTACACCGTGGTGAGGCCCACCGAGTCGCCCTTGTGCTTGAGCATGTCGTGCAGCTCCTGCGCACTGCGGAACTCGTCGACCTCGTCCAGGGCCGCCGCCACGGCTGCCCGCTGACGGGTCGAGCGGCCCTTCACGGGCGGTCCAGCGGTCGTCACCGGTTGCCTCCTCACATCACTGCTTCTGCCGGGCGCCATTGTGCCAGCCCGGAGTGTCCACGGTCAGGCGCCGACCTCGTCGGTGGCCTGCCGCCCGGCCGGAATCGCGCACTCCGCCGGATCCCCGGCGGGCCGCCGCGCGGCCGCCGCACGGGCGCGCCGCCGGGCCAGCGGCGCGGCCAGCAGACTCAGCACGACGAACGCGGCGATCGTCAGCAGCACGATCGTCGCCCCCGGCGGAACGTACTGGTAGTACGACGTGATCGTGCCCCCGATCGTCACCGTCACACCGATCGCGACGGCGATCGCGAAGGTGGCCGCGAAGCTGCGGCTCAGCTGCTGGGCCGCGGCCACCGGGACCACCATCAGCGCCGACACCAGCAGCAGGCCCACCACGCGCATCGCGACCGTCACGGTGACCGCCGCCGTGATCGCCGTCAGCAGGTTCAGCGCCCGCACCGGCAGGCCCGTCACCCGGGCGAACTCCTCGTCCTGGCTCACCGCGAACAGCTGCCGGCGCAGCCCGAGGGTGACCAGCAGGACGAACGCGGCGAGCACGCAGATCGCGGTCACGTCCGACTCCGACACCGTCGACAGCGAGCCGAAGAGGTACGACATCAGGTTGGCGTTGGAGCCGCCCGGCGCGAGGTTGATCAGCATCACCCCGCCGGCCATACCGCCGTAGAAGAGCATCGCGAGGGCGATGTCGCCGCGGGTCCTGCCGTACCAGCGGATCAGCTCCATCAGGATCGCGCCGAGGACGGAGACCGCGGTGGCCATCCACACCGGCGAGGTGGAGAGCAGGAAGCCGAGGCCGACGCCGGTCATGGCGACGTGGCCGATGCCGTCGCCCATCAGGGCCTGGCGGCGCTGGACCAGGTAGATGCCGACGGCGGGCGCGGTGATGCCGACCAGGACGGCGGCGAGCAGGGCCCGCTGCATGAAGGCGTAGTTCAGGAAGTCCATCAGCTCAGCAGTCCCGTGCGGATCGGCGCGTGCTCGTGGGGGTGGACGTGGTCGTGGCCGGGGAGGGCGTGCTGGCCCACGGCCCGCGGGGGTGGGCCGTCGTGCAGGACGCAGCCGTCGCGCAGCACGACCGCGCGGTCGATCAGCGGCTCCAGCGGGCCCAGTTCGTGCAGGACCAGCAGGACCGTGGTGCCGTGTCCGACCTGTTCGCGCAGCGTCCGGGCGAGGATCTCCTGGCTGGCCAGGTCCACGCCTGCCATCGGCTCGTCCATGATCAGGACCTCGGGCCGGGCGACCAGGGCGCGGGCGATCAGCACCCGCTGGTGCTGGCCGCCGGAGAGGGCCTCGACGTTGTCCTTGGCCCGGTCCGCCATCCCGACCAGGCCGAGCGCGTCCCGTACGGCCTGGTGGTCGGCCTTGCGGAAGAGGCCGAAGCGGGTGCGGGAGAGGAGACCGGCGGAGACGACCTCGGTGACGGTGGCGGGGACTCCGCCCGCGGCGGTGGTGCGCTGCGGGACGTAGCCGACCCGGGACCAGTCCCGGAAGGCGTGGCGCGCGGTGCCGAACAGGGTGATCTCGCCGCCGGTGGCCGGTACCTGGCCGATGATCGTGCGGATCGCGGTCGACTTGCCGGAGCCGTTCGCGCCGAGCAGTGCGACGACCTCGCCGCGGTGCACGGTCAGGTCGATGCCGCGCAGCACGGGGCGCGAGCCGAGCTCGGCGGTGACCCCCCGCAGGGATATGACGGGTTCGCCGGTCATCTTCTTCTCTCCGCTCACTTGGCGTCCAGTGCCGTCCGGAGGGCCTTGAGGTTGGCTTCCTGGACCGCGAAGTAGTCCTTGCCGCGGGACTTGCCGGTGATCCCCTCGATCGGGTCGAGGACGTCCGTCCTCAGCCCGGCGTCGGCGGCGATGGTCTTGGCCGTCCTGTCGCTGACGAGCGTCTCGTAGAACACGGTGGAGACGCCGTCGGCCCTGGCCATGGTCTCCAGGTCCTTCACGCGGGCCGCGCTCGGCTCCGACTCCGGGTCGAGGCCGTTGATGGCCTCCTCGGTCAGGCCGTAGCGCTCGGCGAGGTAGCCGAAGGCGGCGTGGGTGGTGATGAAGACCTTGGTCCGCGTGTCCGCCAGACCGTCCTCGAACCGGGCGTTGAGGTCGTCCAGCTTCTTGACCAGCGCCGCGGTGTTCTTCCGGTAGTCGGCCGCGTGGTCCGGGTCGGCCTTCTCGAAGGCCTTGCCGACCCCCTCGGCGACCTGGGCGTAGCGCACCGGGTCCAGCCAGATGTGCGGGTCGAGGCCGGAGAGTTCCTCGTTCTTGGAGGCGTCGTGCGAGGCCGCGTGGCCGCCGACCTCGTTGCCGTGCTGCTCCAGCGTGGTCAGGGAGGCCGCGTCGATCTTGGTCCGCACCGAGGACTGGGCGACGGCG
This sequence comes from Streptomyces sp. NPDC059224, assembly GCF_042754285.1. Lineage (NCBI taxonomy): Bacteria > Bacillati > Actinomycetota > Actinomycetes > Kitasatosporales > Streptomycetaceae > Streptomyces > Streptomyces sp. NPDC059224. The sequence goes on along the minus strand of NZ_JBHZAN010000002.1, from coordinate 285,698 downwards.
TCGTCGACGGAGGGCTGGAGGTTCTTCAGGTAGAGGACGGCGTCGGACTTCTCGATCCCGATGATCTGCTTGGGGCTGATCTCCAGGTCGTGCGGCTCCTGGCCGGGCGATGTGAGACTGGTGACGTGGACGTGGTTCCCGCCGATCCGGTCGGCGAGGAAGGCCATCGGATAGAACGACGCGACGACGTCGAACTTGCCCGTCTGGGCCGCCGTGGCGTCACCTCCGCAGGCGGTGAGGGTCGCTATGCCGAGTGCGGTGACGGTGGCGGCGGCGGCCGTGGGTATGAGGCGACGCTGTACGTTCATGAGAGTCATTTTCAACAAAAATGGAAACCGTTGTCAACAACCATCGGTGAGACCTCGGTGAGCCCTGGGCGGTCCGTCTGCCGCGGGGGACCGATTTGGTCGAGGGGGAGCCCCCGCCGGTAACCTGAGGCATTCGCTCTGAAGCATCTCGCTTCGTCGCCCGTCGTCGTAATGAAGAGAGCACCGTGGCCGCCGACAAGATCGACACCATCGTCAGCCTGAGCAAGCGCCGTGGCTTCGTATTCCCGTGCAGTGAGATCTACGGCGGACAGCGCGCCGCCTGGGACTACGGGCCGCTCGGTGTCGAGCTCAAGGAGAACCTGAAGCGCCAGTGGTGGCGCTACATGGTGACGGCGCGCGAGGACGTGGTCGGTCTCGACTCGTCCGTCATCCTGGCCCCGGAGGTCTGGGTGGCCTCCGGTCACGTCGCCACCTTCACGGACCCGCTGACCGAGTGCACCGCGTGTCACAAGCGGTTCCGCGCGGACCACCTGGAGGAGCACTACGAGGCCAAGCACGGCCGCCTCCCGGAGAACGGCCTGGCGGACGTGAACTGCCCGAACTGCGGCAACAAGGGCCAGTTCACCGAGCCCAAGCAGTTCTCGGGCCTGCTCTCCACCCACCTCGGCCCGACCCAGGACAGCGGCTCGGTCGCCTACCTGCGCCCGGAGACCGCGCAGGGCATCTTCACCAACTTCGCCCAGGTGCAGGTCGCCTCGCGCCGCAAGCCGCCGTTCGGCATCGCGCAGATGGGCAAGTCCTTCCGCAACGAGATCACGCCCGGCAACTTCATCTTCCGCACCCGCGAGTTCGAGCAGATGGAGATGGAGTTCTTCGTCAAGCCGGGCGAGGACGAGAAGTGGCAGGAGTACTGGATGGAGCAGCGCTGGAACTGGTACACCGGCCTCGGCCTGCGCGAGGAGAACATGCGGTGGTACGAGCACCCGAAGGAGAAGCTCTCCCACTACTCCAAGCGCACCGCCGACATCGAGTACCGCTTCCAGTTCGGCGGCAACGAGTGGGGTGAGCTGGAGGGTGTCGCCAACCGCACCGACTACGACCTGAACGCCCACTCCAAGGCCTCCGGCCAGGACCTCTCCTACTTCGACCAAGAGGCCGGGGAGCGCTGGACGCCGTACGTCATCGAGCCGGCGGCCGGTGTCGGCCGCGCGATGCTGGCGTTCCTCCTGGACGCCTACGTCGAGGACGAGGCGCCGAACGCCAAGGGCAAGCTGGAGAAGCGCACGGTGCTGCGTCTCGACCACCGTCTCGCGCCGGTCAAGGTGGCGGTCCTGCCGCTGTCCCGCAACCCCGAGCTGTCCCCGAAGGCCAAGGGTCTCGCCGCCGCCCTGCGGCAGAACTGGAACATCGAGTTCGACGACGCCGGTGCCATCGGCCGCCGCTACCGCCGGCAGGACGAGATCGGTACGCCGTACTGCGTGACCGTCGACTTCGACACGCTGGAGGACAACGCGGTCACGGTCCGCGAGCGTGACTCGATGAAGCAGGAGCGGATCTCCCTGGACCAGATCGAGGGCTACCTCGCCGGGCGTCTGGTGGGCTGCTAGCCCCCACGGCCCTTCCGCCCTGTCCCCCCACCCCCCACCCTCCACCCGACTCGGTCGGCTGGAGGGTGGGCGTCTTCGGCCGGGGGGCGGCGCGGCGGTGCGTCATGAGGGTCAGGGGTGCGACCGGTCTCAGGAGCGCGGGGAACTGCGCATCGCCCCCACCGGCCTGCGCGGACCCACCGGCCGGTCCGGTGCGGTCAGCGGTGCTGCAACGACTTCACGTTGTCGCCGAACGTCCAGTTCTTCGAGCCGTCCCAGTTGACCGACCAGGTCATCAGGCCCTTGAGGGACGTGCCGTAGTGGTTCCAGGCCTGGCCGACCAGGCTCGGTGACATGTAGCCGCCGCCCGCTCCCGGCTGTGCGGGCAGCCCCGGGACCTGCTTGTCGTACGGCACCCTGATCGTCGTACCCTGCACGACCAGGCCCTTGTCGAGGCAGTCGGTCTGGGCGGTGAAGCCGGCCACCGTGCCCGCCGCGTAGGAATCGCCGGAGCAGCCGTACATGCTGCCGTTGTAGTACTGCATGTTGAGCCACCACAGCCGGCCGTTGTCGGCGTACTTCTTGACGATCGGCAGGTAGGCGCCCCAGATCGAGCCGTAGGTGATGCTGCCGCCGGTCACGTACGCCGTCTCCGGGGCCATCGTCAGCCCGAAGCCCGCCGGCATCCGGGCGAGGACCCCGTCGATGATGCGGACCAGGTTGGCCTGCGACGTGGAGAGCTGGCCGATCGACCCGCTGCCCACCAGGCCGGTCTCGATGTCGATGTCGATGCCGTCGAAGTTGTACTTCTTCAGGATCGGGACGATCGTCGCGACGAACCGGTCGGCCACGGCGGACGAGCTGAGGTCGATGCCGGCCGCCGCGCCGCCGATCGACAGCAGGACGGTCTGGCCGGCCGCCTTCGCCGCGCACATCTCCGCGGGCGTCGCCACCTTCACGCCCGCGTCCATGCCGTCCTCCCACAGGGCTGTTCCGTCGGAACGGATCACCGGGAAGGCCGCGTCGAGGACGTTGTAGCCGTGCGCGGCGATCCGCGGGTCGGTGATCGGGGTCCAGCCGAACGGCGGGTGGACGCCGTTGGCGGAGCCGTCCCAGTTCTCCCAGTAGCCCTGCAGGACCTTTCCGGCCGGCCTCGGCTTCAGCGCGCAGGTGTCGGCGGCGGAGGCGGGTGCGGCGGCGGGGAGCTGCGTGAGCGCGGCGGTCGCCAGGGCGGCGGCGAGCAGGCTGAGGGCGCGGCGGAACATACGGATCCTCCCGGTGGGGGTGCGGCGAGGTGTCGTAGGCATGACAGTGCTCGTGGTCCAGACCTCTCGTCAATAGGTCTGGACCAGAAAGGCGGGTCCATGTATGGAATGACAGATATTGAAATCTGTCAGCTGTCATGCCAAGGTGGAGGCATGACGATGCACACCCACCCCCTCGGAACCACCGGCCCCCGCGTCTCCGCCCTCGGCCTCGGCTGCATGGGCATGTCCGCCCTCTACGGCGAGGCCGACCGCGCCGAGTCCATCGCCACGGTCCACGCCGCCCTCGACGCCGGCGTGACGCTCCTGGACACCGGCGACTTCTACGCCATGGGCCACAACGAGATGCTGATCGGCGAGGCCCTGCGCACCGCCCCCGCCGCCCTCCGTGACAAGGCCCTGACCAGCGTCAAGTTCGGCGCCCTGCGGGGCCCGGACGGCAGCTGGCTCGGCCACGACGGCCGCCCGGCCGCGGTGAAGAACTTCGCCGCCTACTCCCTCCAGCGCCTCGGCGTCGACCACATCGACGTCTACCGGATCGCCCGCGTCGACCCGGACGTGCCGATCGAGGAGACGGTCGGCGCGATCGCCGAACTGGTCGAGCAGGGATACGTCCGGCACATCGGCCTCAGCGAGGCCTCCGCGGCCGGCATCCGCCGGGCCGCCGCCACCGCGCCCATCTCCGACCTGCAGATCGAGTACGCCATCATCACCCGCGACATCGAGCGGGAGATCCTGCCCACCACCCGTGAGCTGGGCATCGGCATCACCGCGTACGGAGTGCTGTCCCGGGGCCTGATCTCCGGCCACTTCACCGCCGACCGGCAGCTGGGCGCCGGCGACTTCCGCGCCCACTCGCCCCGCTTCCAGGGCGACAACCTCCGGCACAACCTCGACCTCGTCGAGGCGCTGCGCAAGATCGCCGACGAGAAGGGCGTGACCGTCGCGCAGATCGCCATCGCGTGGGTCCTCTCGCGAGGCGCGCAGCACGGCGACGACATCGTGCCGCTCGTCGGCGCCCGCACCCGCGAGCGGCTCGCCGAGTCGCTGGGCGCGCTGGACGTCACGCTGGAGGCGGCCGACCTGGCGGCGATCGAGGAGGCCGTACCGGCGGACGCGGCGGCGGGCACCCGCTACCCGGCCGCGCAGATGAGCCATCTCGGCACCGAGCACTGATCCCGGTGCCAGGTACCGTCTAGGCCATGGCAGCGACGTCCCCGACCCCGACCCCGGCCCTGACCGCCGAGCGCATCCTCGAAGCGACCGAGGAGGTGCTGCGCCGGCACGGCCCGGCCAAGGCCACCGTGGTGGACGTGGCCCGCGCGCTCGGCGTCAGCCACGGCAGCGTCTACCGGCACTTCCGGACGAAGGCGGCGCTGCGGGAGGCGGTGACGAAGAGGTGGCTGGACCGCACCTCCGAGCGGCTGTCCGGCATCGCGGCCGCGGACCGGGACCCCGAGGCCCGGCTGCGCGACTGGCTGTGGGCGCTCTTCGACGCCAAGCGCCGCAAGGCGGGCGACGACCCGGAGCTGTTCGCCACCTACATGGTGCTGGTCGACGAGAACGGCCCGGCGGTCACCGAGCACATCGACGACCTGACCGGACAGCTCGCCCGGATCCTCCGGGACGGGGCCGGCACGGGAGCCTTCGCCGTGTCCGACCCCGCCGCGGCGGCCCGGGTCGTCTTCCAGGCCACCGGCCGCTTCCACGACCCGGGCTACGCGCGCGAGTGGGTGCGGCCGGAGGCCGAGGCGGACTTCGCCTCGTTGGCGGACCTGTTGGTGCGCGGCCTCAGTTCACCTTGACGGTGACCGTGGGGGAGTGGGTCTTGCCGGCCGCGAGCCGCAGATGTTCGGTGCCCTTGGTGTTGATCTTCGCGGTCAGTGCGTAGGCGCTGCCGTTCTTGACCTTGACGCTCGCCTTGAGCGGGACCCACTTGCCGTGGTTCTGGTGCTGGAGCACCAGCGGCGTGCCGATCTTCAGGCCCTGGGTGCGACCTGTGAAGGTCACCTTGTCACCGGCCTTGACCGAGGTCTTGTCCGCCTTGATCGCGATCGAGCCCATGGCGGACCTGGACGGGCTCGGCTTCGGCTTGGCGCTGCTGGGTGCGGGGCTCGGCTTGGCCTCCGCGGCGAACGCGCCCGCGGAACCGGCCGACAGCAGGGCCAGGGAGAGGGCGCCGGCGGCGAGGGCCCGGGAGACCGGGCGGTGGATGCGGTGCATGGCAGAACTCCTGTCGACGAGGACGGGGGACTCGTCCAGGCTTGGCCGGGCCGCGCGCGGCGGCGACCCGGGCGCTTGCGGAACCGGTGGGGACCTCCTCATGGCCCGGTAAAGTCCGCAGGTCGCGACGTACGCGCTGACCTTGCGGCTTTCCCCCGCGGTGTCACCCGAATGCAGTAACGGGCGGCTAGGCGGTGACCCGCCAGAAGTCCCGCATCACCGCTTGCGGGGACGGGCCCGTCATGGCCGCCTGCGTCAGCAGGACCGTGACCGTGCCGGTGGCGGGGACCAGGTGCGCGGTGGTGCCGGTGCCGCCCACCCAGCCGTAGCGCCCGGGCACGTTCCACGGGTCGGCCGGGGTGACGTCGACCTGGCCGCCGTACCCCCAGCCCTGGCCCTCCAGGAAGAGGGTGGCGCGCTCGCGCTGGGCCGCCGTCAGATGGTTGGTGGTCATCCGGCTGACCGAGGTGGCGGACAGGAGCCGGCGGCCGCCCGGGCCGACGCCCGCGTTCAGCAGCAGCCGCGCGAACGCCAGCCAGTCGTCGGCCGTGGACACAAGGCCCCCGCCGCCGGAGGGGAAGCGCGGCACCCGGCTGTAGTCGCCGTCCGGGGTGTCCGTCAGACGCAGGGTGCCGTCCTCGGCGGGGGCGTAGGACGAGGTGAAGCGGTCCCGCTTCGACACCGGCACCTCGAACGCCGTGTCCCGCATGCCCAGCGGCTCGAAGATCCGCTCCGCCAGGAAGCCGGGGAGGGTACGGCCCGACACCCGGGCGGCCAGGATGCCCTGCAGGGCGGACGAGGTGCCGTACAGCCAGGCCTCGCCCGGCTGGTGCAGCATCGGCACCTGGGCGAGCAGGCCCAGCCAGGTGTCCGGGTCCGGCCAGTCCTGGAAGGGGCGGCTGTGATCCTGCACCGCGAACAGGGCCTGCGCGGCCGGCAGCGTGAAGTCCTCGGGCAGGCCCCAGCCGGCCCGGAAACTGAGCAGGTCCTCCACGGTGACCGCGCGCTCGGCCGGCACGACGTCGTCGACGGGACTCGCGGGTGTCCGGACCACCATCGGCTTGGCCAGCTCCGGGAGCCACTCGGCCACCGGGTCGCCGAGCCCGATCCGCCCCTCGTCCACCAGCATCAGCAGCGCCGCTGCGGTGATCGGCTTGGTGATCGACGCGATCCGGAAGATCGACTCCCGGGTCATCGGCGCGGACCCCTCGGTGTCCAGGTCCCCGACGGTCACGACCTCGACGTCCGCACCCCGGGCGACCAGTCCGACGGCCCCGGGAACCGTGCCGCCCTCGACATGGCGGCGCAGGGTGGCATGCAGCGGTGACTCGCTCATCGGTGGTCCTTCCGTCGGGTGCGGTCGCGGGTACGACTCCCGCACCGGCGGAAACTCATCGGGAGGGCTCGGCTCCCGCGGGGTCCACGGTGGCCTGGTGGGCCTCGGCCAGGTGCTCCTCCGCCTTCAGCCAGGGCAGGAACTGCGCGCTCTGCCGCCAGCCGCAGGTGTCGCACCTGATCGTGCGCTGGATGCCGGTGCGCTGCACCCGGACCGTGTGTTCCCGCCCGTGCTGGTCCCACCTGCTGACCTTGCTCGAATCAAGCTGTGACATGACGCCTCCGAGTCGGTGCCCGATACCCCGTCCGGCACCTGTCGACGGGAGGAGTGTGCAGCATGACCAACATCAACGGGGATTTCTTCACAGCGAGTTGGCCAAGCCGTGTCCGGGCGGCCGCGTTCCGTCGCTGTACAGGCCGTTCCCGGTGTACATCGGGAGCCCTGTGCCAACCCGCGCACCACGAGCCCGACTTGGTGTACCGGCGGAAACCCTGGACACGGCATTGACCAAGGCTCAAGATGAGAGCGACCTTTGCTGAAGCGGCCACCGGCACGGAGAGGCGATGCTGCCGGATCCTCAACGTTTCCTCGCCGTATCAGGCCGCCGGATCGCCCGCGCCGAGGGCGCGGCCCAGGTCGTCAGGGAACTGTCCCTGTCGACCGTCCCGGACCTGGCGGACGGGGTGTTCGTCTACCTCGCCGAGCAACGGCAGGACCCGGACGGCCCGGTACGGCTGCTGCTGGACGGACTGCCGGCCGAACTCGGCGGCCTGATGGGCGGCGCGCCCCCGGCCGCCGCCCCGGTGCCGCCCGGCGGAGTGCTGGCCGGGGTCCTGCGGTGCGGCAGAGCGCGCGGCAGAGGGCAGGACGACGTCGAGGAGGCCTTGCGTGAGCTGCTCGGGAGCGCTCCCCGTCTCCCGCAGGGGAACAGGGTGCTGCTCGCCCCGCTGCGCGCGCCCGACGCCGTCGTGGGCCTGGCGGTGTTCCTGCGGCGCATGGACCGGGAGGACTTCGTGGCGGACGACATCGCCCTGGCCGACGCGCTGTCGGCACAGGCCGCCCTCGGCGTGAGCGAGGACACCGCCGCCCCGCAGGCCCGCCCCGCCGCCCCCAGGGCCCCGGACGAGGACCGGCTGCGCTACGTCGGCGCCGCCACCCGCCGGATCGCCCGCGGCTTCGACACCGACGAGATCGTGCTGGGTCTGTGCCGGGCCGCCGTACCGACGTACTCGGACGCGGCCCTCGTCTATCTGCGCGACCCCCTGCCGGTCGGCGACGAACGCCCCGCGGGACCCGCCGTGCTGCGGCTGCGCCGCACCGACCGGATCAAGGGCCCCGGCGCCGAGGGCCTGGTCTGGCCGGCCGAGGCCGTCGACGACGAGCAGGACGACCTGGACGCGGCCGACTGGAGCGAGGTGGTGCCCGGCGGCGCGCTCGCCGAGGTGCTGCGCGGAGTCCGGCCGGTGTTCGCCGACGACCGGGCGACCCGGGTCGCGCTCAGCGAACTCGTCGGCGAGGACAGCGCGTTGAACGGCTGGTCCGGCATGCACGCGATCCTCGCCCCGCTGCGCGGCCGCCGCCGGGTCACCGGCGCCGTGGTCTTCCTGCGCCGCCCGGAGCGCCCGGCGTTCGAACCCGCCGACCTCCTGGTCGCCGCCCAGCTGGCCACCCACACCGCGCTCGGCGTCGACAAGGCGGTCCTCTACAGCCGCGAGGCCTTCATCGCCGACCGGCTGCAGCGCGCGATGCTGCCGCACTCGCTGCCCCGGCCCACCGGCGTCCGGCTGGCCGTCCGCTATCTCCCCGCCGCCGAGACGGCCCGCGTCGGCGGCGACTGGTACGACGCGATCCCGCTGCCCGGCAGCCGGGTGGCCCTCGTCGTCGGCGACGTCATGGGGCACTCCATGACCTCGGCCGCCGTCATGGGCCAGCTGCGCACCACCGCGCTGACCCTGGCCGGCCTCGACCTGCCGCCGCAGGAGGTCCTCCACCACCTCGACGAGCAGGCCCAGCGCCTTGGCACCGACCGCATGGCGACCTGCCTGTACGTCGTCTACGACCCGGTCTCGCACCGCATCACCGTCGCCAACGCCGGCCATCCGCCGCCGATCCTGCTGCACCCCGGCGGCAAGACGGAGGTGCTCGCGGTGCCGCCCGGCGCCCCGATCGGCGTCGGCGGCATCGACTTCGAGGCGGTCGAACTGGACGCGCCCGCCGGGGCGACGCTGCTCCTCTACACCGACGGCCTGGTCGAGTCCCGGCTGCGCGACGTGTGGACCGGCATCGAGCAGCTGCGGGAACGGCTCGCCGCCACCGCCCAGCTGACCGGCCCCGACCGGCCGCCCCCGCTGGAGGCGCTGTGCGACGAGGTCCTCGACATGCTCGGGCCGGGCGACCGGGACGACGACATCGCGCTGCTCGCCGCCCGCTTCGACGGCATCGCGCCGAGCGACGTGGCCTACTGGACCCTCGAACCGGAGGTCGGCAGTCCCGGCCGGGCCCGCCGCCTGACCCGGCAGGCCCTGGCCGGCTGGGGCCTGGAGGAACTCAGCGACACGGCCGAGCTGCTGGTCAGCGAGATCGTCACCAACGCGGTACGGCACGCCTCCCGCCCGATCAGTCTGCGCCTGCTGCGCACCGACGTGCTGCGCTGCGAGGTCGGCGACGACGTGCCGCAACTGCCCAGACTGCGCCGGGCATCACCCGAGGAGGAGAACGGCCGCGGCCTGTTCCTGGTGAACCGCCTGGCCCGCCGCTGGGGCACCACCCGGCTGGGCACCGGCAAGATCGTCTGGTTCGAACTGACCGGCACCCCCTGAAGCGCCCCGCAGCCGCCCTGGTAGGGGCGCGGGGAACTGCGCGAACGCCCACGACGGCGCCGCAGCCGCCCCGGCACGCCTGGTAGGGGCGCGGGGAACTGCGCGAACGCCCACGACGGCGCCGCAGCCGCCCCGGCAGGCCTGGTAGGGGCGCGGGGAACTGCGCGAACGCCCACGATGGCGCCGCAGCCGCCCCGGCACGCCCGGTAGGGGCGCGGGGAACTGCGCGAACGCCCACGATGGCGCTGCGGCGGCCTCGGCAGGCCTGGTAGGGGCGTGGGGAACTGCGCGAACGCCGACGATGGCGCTGCAGCCGTCTCGGCGGGCCTGGTAGGGGCGCGGGGAACTGCGCGAACGCCCACGACGGCGCCGCGGCCGTCTCGGCAGGCCCGGTAGGGGCGCGGGGAACTGCGCGAACGCCCACCACGGCGCCGCAGCCGGGCGACGGGCCGGGCACGGCACGGCGTCCGCGCCCACGCGGCCGGCGCCCTCAGCGCACCGTCCGGGGCAGCCGCAGGCTGAGCAGACCGGTGAGGACCACCAGACCCAACTGCACCAGCAGCGTGACGATCAGGGCGTCCCGGACCCCCTGATGCGGGACCAGGGAGAGGAACAGGGTGCCCAGCGTGGCCACGCCCAGCGCCAGCGCGGACTGCTGGGTGGTGACCATCACCCCGCTGCCGACACCGGCCCGCCCGGCCGGCACCTCCGACATCACCAGCCGCAGCACGTTGGGAAGCTGGAGCGCCTGACCGGCCCCGGCGACCGCGACCCCGGGAAGCAGCCCGCCGAAGTCCAGGTGCGGCCAGTCCCGCCAGGCGGCCAGGGCGATGAGGGCGACGCCGGTCCCCTGGATCACCGATCCCGCCGACACCACCCGGCTGCCGTACCGCGCGATCAGCCGCGGCCCGGCCAGTGACACGAACAGGAAGGCGACGGCCATCGGCGCGAGCGCCAGCCCGGCCGGGACCGGGTCCATGTGCTCCCCGCTCTGCAGGGCCACGGCGATCACGAACATGAACCCGCTGAAGCCGATGGAGAACGGCACCATCAGCACCAGACCGCGGCGCAGCGAGGCGAGCGCGAACAGACTGGGCGGGACCAGCGGGGTACGGCCGGCCCGGTCGGCGCGGCGCTCCACGGCGTAGAAGGCGGCGGCCACCCCGGGGAACGCGGCCAGCGACAGCCAGGTCCACAGCGGCCAGCCCGCCGCCCGGCCCTCGGTGAGCGGGGCGAGCAGGGTGAGCAGGGAGAGGGCGAGCAGCACGGTGCCCGGTCCGTCGACGGGTTCGGGCCGCTGCGACCGCGTCTCCGGCACGAACCGCGCCCCGAGCACCAGCCCGACGACCACGACCGGCACGTTGACGAGGAACACGGAGCGCCACCCGGTGCCCGCGATGTCCGCGGCGACCAGCACCCCGCCGAGTATCTGCCCGGCGACCATCGAGAGACCGGCGGTGGCACCGTACAGGCTCATGGCCCGGGCGCGACGGCCGCCGCTGGTGGCGGCCTGGATGGTGGCGAGGACCTGCGGGAGCATCGCGGCCGCGGCGGCGCCCTGGGCGACCCGGGCGGCCACCAGCGACCAGGCGCCGGGCGCCAGTCCGCAGGCCAGCGAGGTCAGCCCGAAGGCCGCCATGCCGGCGAGGAAGAGCCGGCGGCGGCCGAACAGGTCGCCGAGCCGGCCGCCGAGCACCAGCAGCACGGCGTAGGCGACGCCGTACCCGGCGACGACGAGTTCGAGGACGGCCTCGCTCGCGTGCAGGTCGGTTCCGATGGTGGGCAGGGCGACGTTGACGATGAAGAAGTCGACGAGGGGCAGGGCCGCGGCCAGCAGGACGGTGAACAGTCCGGGCCCGCCGAGCGCGGACGGCGCGGACGGCGACCGTACGGCCGGAGTGGTGACGGTTTCGGTCATGGCCATGAGCCTGCGCCGGCGCTCAGACGGGTACCAGAGTCTTCTTGTCCTGGTAGCAGAAGTACCTGGCAACAGGATCCGCGGCGCGGCAGGCTGGAGCCATGACAACCTCGGCCCGTGAGACGGTTCGTACGACGGCGGCGGATTCCAGGGACTCGGCGGCCCGCAGCGCCGTCGGTGTCCGGCGCAGCGAACTGGCCGTGTTCCTGCGCAGCCGCCGGGAGCGGATCACCCCGGAGCAGGTGGGCCTGCCGCACGGCGCCCGCCGACGCACGCCCGGCCTGCGCCGCGAGGAGGTCGCGCACCTCTCCGCGGTCGGCGTGACCTGGTACACCTGGCTGGAGCAGGCCCGGGACATCCAGGTCTCCGTGCAGGTCCTGGACGCCCTCGCGCGCACCCTCCTGCTCGACGGCAGCGAGCGCGCCCACCTCTTCCAGCTGGCCGGTGCCGCCGATCCGAGCCCGGCCGCGTGCTGCACGGGCGTCACCCCGGCACTGCACCAGATGCTGCGCGCCCTGGAGCCGTTCCCGGCCAGCATCCAGAACAGCCGCTACGACATCCTCGCCTACAACCGCACCTACGCCCGTCTGATGGGCGACCTCGAAGCGGTCCCGCCCGAGGACCGCAACTGCATGATCCTCGTCTACACCAACCCCGAGTGGTGCCGCTCGATCGTGCACCTGGAGGAGACCCGCCGTCTGATGGCCGCGAAGCTCCGTGCCTCGATGGCCGGGCATCTGACCGAGCCCGCCTGGAAGATGCTGGTGAAGCGGCTGACTGCGGAGTCCCCCGAGTTCCGCGCGAACTGGGAGCGCTACGAGGTGGTGGACCTGCGCACCAGGACCAAGCAGTTCCTCAACCCGTACGTCGGTTTCCTCTCCCTGGACCACACGGACCTGTGGCTGACCCGCGAGACCGGGGCGCGCCTGGTGACCTACACGCCGACGGACGACGAGTCCCGGGAACGGCTGGAGAAGCTCCACGCGCTGGCCGCCTCCGACCGGCAGGGCTGAGTACGGGTACTCAGGACAGCGCGCCGCCGTCGGCACACCATGCAGGGAGGAAGAGGAACCGACAACCGGCCCCGGGGGGACGTCCGATGACAACCGGCCCTGCGCGCACCCTTGTCCGACTGACCGTCGCCAACCGTGTCTCGGTGGCCTATCTCGCGGTGGTCGCCGTCGTCGTCGCCAAGGCCACCGCGGACTCCCTCGCCGCCGCGGACGGCCCTGCCCACGACTTCGCCTGGCTCTGGCCGCCCCTGGTCACCTTCCCCGCGTTCCCGCTCGTCGCGGCGCTGGGCCGGACGGCTTCGGGTGCGGCGGAGCCGCCGACCTGGTCCTTCGTCGCCGTGCTCGTCATATCGGCGTTGCTGCAGTCCCTGGTCCTGGGCAGCCTCGGGCAGGCGGTCCGCAGCCGCCACCAGCGCATGCTCGGCTCCTGCTGACCCCGCCGGTGGCGCGGGGGTCACACCCGCTCGCCGGCCCCCACGACCTGGCGTATCTCCGCCGACTCCAGGCGTCGCGCCGCGCGCTCGGCCGTCGCCCTGGCCCAGCTGCCGTTCGTCAGGGCGCCGATGGTGAGGACGGCGAGGCCGCAGACGGCGAGGATCCACCAGCCGGGGCGGGCGGCGGTCACGAAGGTCTGGCGGTACGACGACGAGCCGATCCCCGACGCGAGGACCGCGCCGATCACCGCCACGCCCAGGGTCTGGCCCAGCTGCCGGCTGGTGGAGGCGACCGCGGCCGCCACACCCGCCTGGGACCTCGGCATACCGGAGACGGCCGTGTTGGTGATCGGCGCGTTCACGAAGCCGAAGCCGATGCCGAACAGCACGTAACCGAGGAACAGGCTGGTGTTGGAGGTCTCCGCCTCGAAGGCCGCGAACAGCACCGCGCTCGCGGTCATCGCGACCCCGGCGATCACCAGCGGCAGCCGCGGACCCCGGCTGCCGACCAGGCGGCCGGCGAACGGGGCGCACAGGAACATCGGGACGGCCATCGGCAGCATCCACAGGCCGGCGTGCAGGGCGTCCAGGCCGCGCACGTTCTGCAGGTACAGCGTGGACAGGAACAGGAAGCCGCCCAGCGAAGCGAACGCGCTGATGGCGATCACGGTGGCCCCGCTGAACGGCGCCGAGCGGAAGAACCGCAGGTCGATCAGGGGTTCGGCGCGCCTCGGCTCGAACCAGAGCAGGCCGGCCAGAGCGGCGAGGGCCACCACCGCGAAGGGCACCACCGTGGTGGCGCTCGCCGTCGGGGCCTCGATGATCGAGTACGTCAGCGCGCCGAACAGGGTGATGACCAGCACCTGCCCGACCGGGTCGGGCCGGCGGGCCTTCGGCGCCCGGGACTCCGGCACGAAGCGCAGCGTCAGCAGCAGTGCGGCCAGACCCACCGGGAGGTTGACCCAGAAGATCGCGCGCCAACCGACGGACTCCACCAGCAGGCCGCCGACCAGCGGTCCGGCGGCCATGGATATGCCGACCACCGCACCCCACACGCCGATCGCCCGGGCCCGCTCGCGCGGGTCGGTGAAGGTGTTGGTGATGATCGACATGGCCACCGGGTTGAGCATCGAGCCGCCCACCGCCTGGACCATGCGGAACGCGATCAGTGATTCGAGGTTCGGCGCCAGCGAGCAGAGCAGCGAGCCCAGTGAGAAGACGACCAGGCCCGTCATGAAGACCTTCTTGCGGCCGACCCGGTCGCCGGTCGACCCCGCGAGCATCAGCAGCGAGGCCAGGACCAGGGTGTAGGCGTCGATGGTCCACTGCAGGCCGGCGGTCGAGGCGTGCAGTTCGCGCTGCATGGAGGGCAGGCCGACATTGAGGGCGGTCGTGTCGAGACTCACGATCAGCAGGCTCATGCAGCAGATCGCGAGAACGAGCATGCGGCGGCGGGAGGTCAGCTCGGGCATGCCCGCCATCCTACGCCGACTTCGATAGTGCGTCTAACTAATGAGTGATACATGATCATGACGGAGAGTGCGGGAGGCGCGGTTGTCCACAGGCCGGCCGAGCACCGCGCGACGTACGGGACAATGGGGGAATGCCCGAGCCCACGACCCCGCTCCAGATCGGCCCGCACACCGTCGGGCCGCCGGTCGTCCTGGCCCCCATGGCCGGGATCACCAACGCACCCTTCCGTACCCTGTGCCGAGAGTTCGCCGGGGGCAAGGGGCTGTTCGTCAGCGAGATGATCACGACCCGGGCGCTGGTCGAGCGCAACGAGAAGACCATGCAGCTGATCCGCTTCGACGCGAGCGAGCAGCCGCGCTCGATCCAGCTGTACGGCGTGGACCCGGCCACCGTCGGCAAGGCCGTCCGCATGATCGCGGAGGAGGGGCTGGCCGATCACATAGACCTGAACTTCGGCTGCCCGGTCCCGAAGGTGACCCGCAAGGGCGGCGGCTCGGCCCTCCCCTACAAGCGCAACCTGCTCCGCTCCATCCTCCGCGAGGCGGTCTCCGGCGCCGGTGACCTCCCGGTCACCATGAAGATGCGCAAGGGCATCGACGACGACCACATCACCTACCTCGACGCCGGCCGCATCGCCGTCGAGGAGGGCGTCACCTCGATCGCGCTGCACGGCCGCACCGCCGCCCAGCACTACGGCGGCACCGCCGACTGGGAGGCCATCGCCCGCCTCAAGGAGCACGTCCCGGAGATCCCGGTCCTCGGCAACGGCGACATCTGGTCGGCCGGGGACGCGCTCAGGATGGTCCGGGAGACGGGCTGCGACGGAGTCGTGGTCGGACGCGGCTGCCTGGGCCGGCCGTGGCTGTTCGCGGACCTGGTCGCAGCCTTCGAGGGCCGCCACGAGGACATCGCGCGCCCGTCCCTGCGCCAGGTCGCCGAGGTCATGGTCCGGCACGCCACGCTGCTCGGCGAGTGGGCCGGCGACGAGTCCAAGGGAGTCGTCGACTTCCGCAAGCACGTCGCCTGGTACCTCAAGGGCTTCGCGGTCGGCAGTGAGATGCGCAAGCGGCTGGCCGTCACCTCCTCGCTGGCCGGACTCCGCGCGGGCCTGGACGAACTGGACCTCGACCAGCCCTGGCCGACGGGCGCCGACGGGCCCCGGGGCCGTACGTCCGGCAACAACCGGGTGGTACTGCCGGACGGCTGGCTGAAGGACCCCTACGACTGCGCCGGCATCGGCGAGGACGCGGAACTGGACACCTCCGGCGGCTGAGCCCGCATCAGCTCGGCCGGGTGCGGGAAGCCGTACGGGAAGGGGCGGCTGCCCGCTGAACCGCGACACGGGCGAACCGGACCCGGTAGCGGTACTCCCTGGGTGAAGCCGACGCCCGCGACCGCTTCGACGAGGCCCGCCAGGGTTCCACGCGGTGCCTGGAGGTGTTCGTCGAAGCGGCGCGGGCGGCGACGGGGACGGCCTGAGCGTCAGTGGCGTCAGTTCGCCTTCGGGTGCGGGGTGGAGCCGTAGGCGGTCAGGAACTTGTCGCGGAACGCGCTCATCTTCCACACCGGGGCGTTGTGCGCCGGGCGCAGGCCGTCGGTCCAGTTCCAGGAGTCGACCGCGTCCAGCACCTTCGGGTCCTTGGCGACGATCGAGACCGGCACGTCACGGCTGGCGTGGTTGCCGCTGACCCGGGCGATGGGCTGGTGGTCGCCGAGGAAGACGAGGACCGTGTTCTCGTTGCCGTAGCGCTGCAGCCACTGGGTGAGCGCGGTCACCGAGTACTGGACCGACTTGCCGTACTCCTGACGGGACTTGGTGGTGTCGGCGATGACGTCGGACGCCTTGTTGCCGGCCTTCTGGATGGCGTCGAAGACCGAACCGTCGCCCAGCTGGTCCCACGGCACCATCTTCGGGATCGGAGCCCACGGCTGGTGGCTGGAGGTCAGGATCAAAAGCGACATCCGTGACTTGCCGTCGGCCGGCTGCTTGCTGTGCACCCGCTCCTGGAACTGCTGGAGCGCGTACTGGTCGGGCATCGTCGACCAGCTGAACTTGGGTCCCTGGTAGCCGAGCTGGAAGGCGTTGTAGACCTTGTCGAGGCCGTAGTAGCTCTGCTCGGGCCAGCCCTTCTGGATGCCCGGCATCACGCCGACCGTGTCGAAGTCGCCGGTCTTCTGGAAGGCCTTGGTGATGCTGAGGTGGTCGCTGGCCATGATGGTCCGGTAGCGCTGCTGGTTGCTCACCCACAGCCCCGACATGGTCGTGGAGTGCCCGAGCCAGCTGCTGCCGCCGTAGGTCGCCGACGTCAGCCATCCGCTCTTCGCGGCGAACCCGGCCTTGGCGAGGGCCTTGGTCTGGGCGTCGAGCGTGCTGTCGACCCCGGGCGCCTCGATCGGGTCCTCGACGGCGCTACGGCCGTAGCTCTCGATGAACGTGAAGATCATGTCCTTGCCGCGCAGGGCCGGCACCAGCTGGTCGGCCGGGGTGTTCCCGAAGGCGTCCACCTTGGCGACCTTCCGGAACTCCGCCTCGTCGTGCAGGGTGTCCCGCACCTGCCGGGCCTTGATCTCCAGCGCGTTCGCGGTGCGGTCGGAGGCGAGCGGCACACCGCCGGCGATCTGGAGGCCGAAGGAGGAGCAGGTGATCCAGACGACACCGGCGATCAGCGTGCCCCGGGTGGCCCGCCGCGGATGCCGGGCCAGCAGATTGCTCAGCCGTACCGTCGCCAGGGCGAGCAGCACGATCAGCAGCAGTACGAGGACGACGGCGCCGACACTGAGGGCGACCGTCGCCGTCTTGCCCAGGGTGTCCTCCAGGTACGACTCCGCGTCGCCGAGCAGGCTCCAGTCCAGGATGGCGTTGAAGCTCCGGCCGAGGTACTCGGAGAACCCCATGTCGAGGAAGTTGATCAGGGTCAGCGCGCCGAGCACGGTGCCGAACACCGCGGCCAGCACGATCCGGGGCCGCCGGGGCAGCGCCAGGGCGACGGCGGCGGCGATGATCCCCTCGGACGGCAGCCGCAGGAACTTCGCCGGGCCGAGTCCGACGAGGGTGTTCGGCATCACCAGCGCGGCGATCACGAGTGCGGCGCAGAGGACGGTGATACCGGCGGACAGCGCGGAGGCGGCGCCGGGGTGAGCCGCCCGCCAGGCCGCCCGCCGCGCACCGACCCGACCGCTCCAGGAGGCCCAGCCGCGCCGACGGGAACCGGCGGGAGCGCCGGCGGCATCCGCGGCGGAGCCGGCTTCGGAGGCGGGGGCCTCGGACGCGGGGGCCTCGGACTCGGCGGGTTCGGACTTGGCGGATTCGGACGCTGCGGCGGCCGGGGCGGATTCGGGCTCGGCGGACTCGGCGTCGGTCGGTTCGCCGTCGGTCGGTTCGCCGTCGGCCGAGTCGGCGGCGGGCGCGGTCGGCTCGGCCTCGGGGTCGGCAGGCTCCAACGCCGGCTCGGCGGACTCCGGCTCCGGCTCGGCAGACTCGGATTCGGGCTCGGCCGACTCCGCCGACGCCGACGCCGACGCCGACGCCGACTCGGGCTCGGGTTCGGTGTCAGCGGATTCGGCGACGGACGCCGGTGCGGGCTCGGGGGCGGATTCCGTGGCCGCGGACTCCTCCGGCGCGACCGCGCGTTCGGACGGCTCCGAGGCCGTGTCCGACGACTGGCGAATGCTCGTGTGCTGCGGCAACCCGGAGGTCCTTCCGTGCGAGACCCGTGAAACGGAAACGGCGGACCACTGCCGGGGAGACCCGGGCCCGCCGCCTTCCCGTACGGCCCACACAAGCCCCCTGTTCAGGTCTTTCGGCAAACAGGGGGCAAACACAGCGCACCTACGGGGTACGGGACTAAGCCCCGCCCACCGCGGTCAGCAGCGCCAGGGGCGCCGCGGCCGACCGGGACTCCCGCACGCACGCGTGCGGATACGGTACCGGCTCCGGATGCGTGTCCCTCCCGTACCCGGCCAGCACCTCCGGCAGCCGGTGCCCGCCGGCCGTCGCCGCGTCCACCAGCCCGTGCGCCACGGCCCGGGCCTCGTCGTGCAGCCCGTACCGCGCCAGCCCCAGCGCGATCAGCGCGTTGTCGTGCGGCCACACCGATCCCCGGTGGTACGACAGCGGGTGGTACGCCGCCTGCCCCGCGGCCAGCGTCCGTACCCCCCACCCCGAGAAGAAGTCCGGCTGCAGCAACCGCCGTCCGACCTCCTCCCCGTACTCCTTGTCGAGCAGCCCGGACCACAGCAGATGCCCGGCGTCCGAGGCGAGCGCGTCGACCTGCCGGCCCTCGCCGTCCAGGGCCAGCGCGGGGAAGGCGGACGCGTGCATCCAGAAGTCGCGCTGGAACCGGTCCCGCAGATCGGCCGCGGCCTGTTCGAGCAGCGCCGCGTAGGTCTCGTCGGCCCATGCCGTCCGTGCCACCCACGCCGTCCGGCGCAGCGCGTCGTACGCGTATCCCTGGGCCCCGGCCGCCATCACGGTCCCCACCGGCCGGCTGCCGTCGGCGGAGCAGATCGCGCCGGGGGAGTCCTTCCAGTTCTGGTTGGCGAGGCCGCCCTTGTCCGCGCGGTAGACGAGATAGCCGCGTGAGGTCAGCCCGCCGTGGTCGAGCATCCAGCCGACGGCCGCGCGCGCGTTGCGTTCCAGACGCCGGGCCATGCCGGTGTCCCCGGTCCGCTCCACATACGCGCCGAGCAGGACCAGGAAGAGCGGGGTGGCGTCGACGGAGCCGTAGTAACGGCCGTACGGCACCTGCCCGAAGTGCGCCAGCTCCCCGTGCCGTACCTCGTGGACGATCTTCCCGGGCTGGGCCACGGGGTGCGCGCCCGCCTCGGTGGCCTGGGTGGCGGCGAGGGCCGGGAGGGTGGCCGCGGCCAGCCGGGGGCGGTAGGGGAGTGCGAAGAGGGAGGTGATCAGGGCGTCCCGGCCGAGCAGGGTGAGGAACCAGGGGGCGCCGGCGGCGGGGACCTTGAGCTCCTCGCCGTCCGGACCGGTGGCCGGCACCTGCAGCGCGGCGAGGTCGGACAGGCCGCGGGCGCAGGCCGCCGCCAGCTCCGGCCAGCCGGTCGGGAAGGCCACGCCTTCGACGAACTCCCCTTCCAGAGAAAGGAGTTGTTCGTTGAGGGCGGCCGGGTCACGGGGGACGCGCAGTGCCCGCCGGTCGCCGTGCGGGCGCCCGATGACCCGCAGCACCAGTTCGGCCGTGCCGTGCGGGGGGAGTTCCAGCGTCCACACCATGCGCCGGGCGCCGGTCCCGGTCTCCTCGACGCCGTCGGGCGCCGGTTCGGCGGTGATCGTCGTACAGGACCGCCATTCGCCCCGGCGGTAGCCGAACTCCATCCCGTCGTCGAGGATCTGGCGGGAGCGTACGGCGCCCGGCTTGGGGTAGGTGCGGTGGTCGGCGCGGAGTTCGAACTGGTCGGTGAAGTCGGCGTCGGCGGTGATCGCGAGCCGGATGGTGGTCGGCACCGGACGGTTGCTGGTGACCCGCAGGGCCTCGGCGAACGCTCCGTCGCCGACGGCCTGTTCGCGGAAGAGGGTGTGCGCGGGCGGCTCCTGGCGGCCGCCGCGCGGAACCAGGACGCACCGGGTGCTGTCCCCGTCGGAGACCGGGGTGAGCACCTCGGGCAGCGCCCCGTCGACCGTCAGCTGCCAGCGGCTGAGGTGCCGGGCGTCCCGTACGAATAACCCGTCCGGGGAGCCGCCGCCCCGGACGCCGCTGATGTCCCCGCGGTCGTCCACGGCGGCGAACGTCGCGCCGTGCACGAGCAGATGATGCCGGTCCGTCATCCCCGGTCCCCTCCTTTGTTCCACAGGCCGAACGTGCGGTGTCTGCCGAAGACACCCCGTTTTGTCAGCTCTTGTCCATCTTTTGAAGCTAGTGGTGCTTCTGGCCTTCGCGGCGCGGTGCGTGCCGCCGGTGGTGCAGATCGATCGCGAGCGCCGCCGTCCAGCTGAACCCCGTCGCGCCGCACGCCTCGCCCGTGTACGGGTCGACGTACTCGGCGAACCCGGTCGCGTCGGCGGTCCGCAGGACCGCCTCGCCGAGCGCGTCCGCCCGTTCCCGCTCGCCGTGTTCGCGCAGCCCCCGTTCCAGCAGCCAGCCGGTGTTGGCCCAGGCCGGGCCCCGCCAGTACCGGTGCGGGTCGAAGGCCGTGCCGAGCAGGTCGTAGCTGGGGACCAGCCGGGTGCCGGTGGCGAAGTGCGGGCCGCTCAGCGTCCGGACGAGCGCGGCGGCGATCTCGCGCGGCAACTCCGGAAGGATCAGCGGGATCAGGCCCGAGATCCCGCGCTCGGGGATCGGTCCGCCCCGCAGGTCCCGGCAGAGGAAGATCTCCCGCTCCGGATCCCACAACCGGTCCACCAGGGCCGCCGTCAGCCGCTCGGCGCGCGCGTGCCGGGCCGTCCCGGTGGCTCCCAACTCCTGCGCGATGCACGCCAGGGCGTGCTCGGAGGCGATGAGCAGGGCGTTGAACGCCGGGTCCTCGACGGCGAACTCCCGCTGCCGGTCCACGTACTCGGCGTCCCGGTACTCCGTCGCCAGCCGTACGTACCGCCCGTAGTCCAGATCCGTCGGCCGGTCCTCGGCGGCGCCGTGGTCCAGGTCGGCGCGGTGGAACGAGCGTGCCGGAGCGGGTGCGACACGGGCCAGCGGGGCGTCCCAGCAGGGGCTGTTGTCCATACCCTGTTCCCAGGGGTGCACGACGGACGCGAGACCGCCCCCGCCGAGATCCCGCCGGTGCAGCAGATAGCGGTGCCAGGCGGCGAGCCGGGGGTAGGCGGTCGCCAGGAAGCCGCGCGCCCGGGACAGGCCGGGATCGGCGCGGTGCACCAGCCAGGCCGCCAGCGCGTGCACCGGCGGCTGCACGATTCCGGAGGTCTGTACGGTGCGCGGGGCGCCCGCGGCACGGCCCGCGGTCGAGGAACGCCAGAAGTCGGGGCTCGGGAAGTACGCGTCGAGGGGCACGGAGGGGTTGAACACGATGTGCGGGATCCGCCCGTCCGCCCACTGGGCGGCCAGCAGCGTCTCCAGCTCGGTCTGCGCGCGCAGCGGCGACAGGTGCCTCAGGCCGATCGCGATGAAGGCCGAGTCCCAGGACCACTGGTGCGGGTACAGACTCCGGGAGGGGACGGTCGAAACACCGGTCCAGTTGTCGGCGAGCACGCGTGCCGCCCTGACGTGCAGGGATCCTGGGCCGGTGGTACCGGGGGCGCGCGTGGCCGGTGGATCGTATGCGATCCCGGAACCGAGCGCATGGGCAGTGAGCTGGGCAGTGCGATCCACTCGGGGCTCCCCGAAGACGTCCGGCCGGCCGGGTTTGGCGGTGGCTACCGTAGGGTTACGTCTATTTAACACGCAAAACTCAATATGTAATGCAAGCTTGAGAAACACAAGGGGGTGCGCATGACCGGACGTCCCGTCAGGACCGTCAGGACCGGCACGACCGTCAGGACCGGCAAGGGCGGCGGACAGGCGAGCTCGGGCGAACTCCTGGAGCTGGTGCGCAGCGGGCGGGCCGTGACCCGCGGCGCCCTCCAGCAGGCCACCGGACTCTCCCGCGCGACCGTCGGCCTGCGCCTGGACCGGCTCTTCCGTGCCGGCTGGCTGCGCGAGGGCGGCGGCGGCCCGGTCGACTCCCCGCTCGGCGGCCGCCCCTCCATCACCCTCGAATTCGACGACTCGCACGCCGTGGTCCTGGCCGCCGACCTCGAGACCCGGCACGCCAGGGCCGCCGTCCTCTCCCTGAGCGGCGAGATCCTGGCCGAACACGCCGGGACGCTGGTGATCCAGGACGGCCCGGACGCCGTGCTCACCGAACTCGGCCGCTGGTTCGGCGAGCTGCTGGAGAAGGCCGGCCACGAAGCGGCGGAGGTGTGCGGGATCGGCCTCGCGGTACCGGGTCCGGTGGAGAGCGGGAGCGGCCGGGTCGTCCAGCCGCCGATGATGCCGGGGTGGGACGGCTACGACATACGCGGCCGCATGGCCAGGGCGTTCACCGAGCACACCGGGGCGCCGCCGGGGGTCCCGGTCCTGGTGGACAACGACGCGAACCTGATGGCCTACGGCGAACAGCGCACCGGACACCCCGACTGCTCGGCGTTCGTCCTGGTGAAGGTCTCGACGGGTATCGGCGCCGGGGTGGTGGTCGACGGCTCGATCTACCGGGGCATCGACGGCGGCGCCGGGGACATCGGTCATATCCGGGTGGGCGCCGAGGCGCGGTGCCGCTGTGGTTCCTACGGCTGCCTCGCCGCCGTGGCCAGCGGCGGCGCGGTGGCGAGGCGGCTGGCGGAGACCGGGGTTCCGGCGGCCTCGGGCTCGGATGTGCGCGATCTGCTCGCCTCCGGGCATCCGGAGGCGGCGGCACTGGCCAGGGAGGCCGGCCGCCGGGTCGGGGACGTCCTGGCGACGGTCGTGACCCTGCTGAACCCGGGCGTGCTGATGATCGCGGGGGACCTGGCGGGCACGTCGTTCCTCACCGGCGTGCGGGAGCTGCTGTACCAGCGGGCGCTGCCCCGCTCCACCGCCCATCTGGACGTCGTGACCTCGCGGCTGGGGGACCGGGCGGGGGTGATCGGCGCCGGGGCGCTGGTCGTGGAGCACCTGTACGCGCCGGAACGGGTGGAGGAGCGGCTCCTCGCGCTCGGGATGTGAGGCGGCCGCCGCCGGTGGGATGACGGCGGGGTTTCCGTCCGTTTTCGGCGTCCGTTCCATGTCCGCATGGTGAAATCCCGGCGCCTGTGACAGCGTGATTCTCGCCACCCTTGATAAGGGTTGCGCTCAGATGAGCGGATCATGAGCGGGTGCACTTCTCCAAGGGGTGGCACTGGGTGCCACCCCTTGATCGTTCATCGATCGAAATCAGGCGTGCAGCTGCCCCGCTCATCTGAGCGAAATAGTGCCGCCTTGAGCGGTCATGCGTTCAAGAAGTGAAAACATGATCTCGTCTCCGCTTGCCAAGCTTTGACTTTCGATCCGGTGGCGGACGATCGGTTACGGGCGCATGACACGCGAGCAGACGTACCCAGGCGCCTTCGATCTGGGTATGTTCCTCGCCGTCAGGGCAGCCACCGCGTCCTTCAGGGAGTCGAGACCCGTGTCGGAAAACAAAGAACCCCACGTAGCGAAGTTCGTTTACGACTTCACCGAGGGAAACAAGGACCTCAAGGACCTCCTGGGTGGCAAGGGCGCGAACCTCGCCGAGATGACCAACCTCGGGCTCCCCGTTCCCCCCGGCTTCACGATCACGACGGAAGCCTGCAAGGTCTACCTCGACAGCGGCGAGGAACCGGCGGCACTGCGTGACGAGGTGAGTGCGCACCTCGACGCGCTGGAGCAGCGGATGGGCAAGAAGCTCGGCCAGGCCGACGACCCGCTCCTGGTCTCGGTCCGCTCCGGCGCGAAGTTCTCCATGCCGGGCATGATGGACACGGTCCTGAACATCGGCCTCTCCGACAAGTCCGTGCAGGGCCTGGCCAAACAGGCCGGTGACGACCGCTTCGCGTGGGACTCCTACCGCCGCCTCATCCAGATGTTCGGCAAGACCGTCCTCGGCGTCGACGGCGAGCTCTTCGAGGAGGCCCTCGACGGGGCCAAGGACGCCAAGAAGGTCACCGTCGACACGGAACTGGAGGCGGCCGACCTCAAGAAGCTGGTCACTAGGTTCAAGAAGATCGTCAAGGCGGAGGCCGGCCGGGACTTCCCGCAGGACCCGCGCGAGCAGATGGACCTCGCCATCCGCGCGGTCTTCGACTCCTGGAACACCGACCGCGCCAAGCTCTACCGCCGCCAGGAGCGCATCCCCGGCGACCTCGGCACCGCGGTCAACGTCTGCTCGATGGTCTTCGGCAACCTGGGCCCCGACTCGGGCACCGGCGTCGCCTTCACCCGTGACCCCGCCTCGGGCCACCAGGGCGTCTACGGCGACTACCTCCAGAACGCCCAGGGCGAGGACGTGGTGGCGGGCATCCGCAACACGGTCGCCCTGGCCGAGCTGGAGACCATCGACAAGAAGTCGTACGACCAGCTGATGCAGATCATGGAGACGCTGGAGAACCACTACAAGGACCTCTGCGACATCGAGTTCACTATCGAGCGCGGCCGGCTGTGGATGCTCCAGACCCGCGTCGGCAAGCGCACCGCGGGCGCCGCCTTCCGCATCGCGACCCAGCTGGTGGACCAGGGCCTGATCGACGAGACGGAGGCCCTGCAGCGCGTCACCGGTGCCCAGCTCGCGCAGCTGATGTTCCCCCGCTTCGACGAGCAGGCCAAGGCGCAGCAGGCCGGCCGGGGCATCGCGGCCTCGCCGGGCGCGGCGGTCGGCAAGGCGGTCTTCGACTCGTACACGGCGGTCAAGTGGTCCCGCTCCGGCGAGAAGGTCATCCTGGTCCGTCGCGAGACCAACCCCGACGACCTCGACGGCATGATCGCGGCGGAGGGCATCCTGACCTCCCGCGGCGGCAAGACCTCCCACGCGGCCGTGGTCGCCCGCGGCATGGGCAAGACCTGTGTCTGCGGCGCGGAGGAGCTGGAGGTCGACACCAAGCGCCGCCGGATGACGGTCCCCGGCGGTCACGTCGTCGAGGAAGGCGACGTCATCTCCATCGACGGCTCCTCGGGCAAGGTCTACCTGGGCGAGGTCCCGGTCGTGCCCTCCCCGGTCGTCGAGTACTTCGAGGGCCGGATGCACGCGGGTGCCCAGGACGCCGGCGAACTCGTCGAAGCGGTGCATCGGATCATGGCCTTCGCGGACCGCAAGCGCCGGCTGCGGGTGCGCGCCAACGCCGACAACGCCGAGGACGCGCTGCGCGCCCGCCGCTTCGGCGCCCAGGGCATCGGCCTGTGCCGCACCGAGCACATGTTCCTCGGCGACCGCCGTGAACTGGTGGAACGCCTGATCCTGGCGGACACGGAGGAAGACCGCGAGGAGTCGCTCAAGGCTCTCCTCCCCCTCCAGAAGAAGGACTTCGTAGAGCTCTTCTCGGCGATGGACGGCCTCCCGGTCACCGTCCGCCTCCTCGACCCGCCGCTCCACGAGTTCCTCCCGGACATCACGGAGCTCTCGGTCCGGGTGGCGCTCGCCGAGTCCCGTCAGGAGCCGCACGAGAACGAACTCCGGCTCCTCCAGGCCGTCCACCGCCTGCACGAGCAGAACCCGATGCTGGGCCTGCGCGGCGTACGCCTCGGCCTGGTCATCCCCGGCCTGTTCACCATGCAGGTCCGCGCCATCGCCGAGGCCGCGGCCGAACGCAGGAGCGCCAAGGGCGACCCGCGCGCCGAGATCATGATCCCGCTGGTCGGCACGGTCCAGGAGCTGGAGATCGTCCGCGAGGAGGCCGACCAGGTCATCGCGGAGGTGGAGGCGGCCACCGGCACCAGCCTCAAGCTGTCGATCGGCACGATGATCGAACTCCCGCGGGCCGCCCTGACGGCCGGCCAGATCGCGGAAGCGGCCGAGTTCTTCTCCTTCGGCACCAACGACCTCACCCAGACCGTCTGGGGCTTCAGCCGCGACGACGTCGAAGCCTCCTTCTTCACCGCGTACCTGGAGAAGGGCATCTTCGGCGTCTCCCCCTTCGAGACGATCGACAGGGACGGCGTCGGTTCCCTGGTGGCGGCGGCGGCCCAGGCCGGCCGCGCGACCCGCCCGGACCTGAAGCTGGGCGTCTGCGGCGAGCACGGCGGCGACCCGGAGTCCGTCCACTTCTTCCACGAGGTGGGCCTGGACTACGTCTCCTGCTCCCCGTTCCGCATCCCGGTGGCCCGCCTGGAGGCGGGCCGGGCGGCGACCCAGTCGGCGGGCAGCGACCACCGCTGATGAACCCCGGGTCCGTCGTCCGTCCCCGACCCTCAAGACCGATGGACGACGGCCCCGGCACGCAAGAGAGGGGCGGCACCCTGTGCGGGGGTGCCGCCCCTTGGCGCATCATCAGTTCGTCGTCGGTCTCTCAGCCATGGGGCGGACCGTACAGCGCAGGTCTGACAGCAAGACCCGTCTTCACGAGGGAAACTCAGCTTGGGAAGCTAAGGGAGTTCGCGAGAGGTTGCCGAGCCGACCTGTGGCGATGCCGTGTCGGAGCCTGAATCGCCGCCGGCCTGCTCCCCGCTGTTCCCCGTGGTTCGGCGCACGATCTGGCACGGTCCGGCACGGCCACTCCGTCGAGCAGCACGGCGAGTTCCTTGAGGTCGTTCGCGACCATGACTTGCGCGAGGCGTCCGGCGATGGCCACGACCTCTGGCCTGGCAGGTGCTTGGAGATACTCCGCGTTGGTGTTGCACGCCTGGGTATCTCCCGTAATGACGATTCGGGCTGAATCATTGCAGGTCACGTCTGTACTGGGTCTGTCTCACCTTGATCCGGCCCGGTTGCGTTGTGGATCAGTGCGTGTGGACCAGGCGTGGACCAGGTTGCAGGCGCGAGCCGTGGTTGTGACCAGGGCTTATGCGCCCGTGAAGGGCACGAAGTTCTTTGGTGCCCTTCACGGGCCTACCGTCCAGGGTTCCGGCCGTCTCACAGGTCGAAGTGAGCTGGAACCTCGAGCAGGTCGCTGAGATCAGCGCTCCGGCGGAGCTGCACGGGCGAGTACCCACGCCGGAAGAGCACACCTCCCGCTTCAGAGCCGCCGAGGGCCAGACGGTCAGCGGATCGCCGGAGCCACGTCCCCTCTCGCATCGCCACCACAGGAACATCGTTCTCCTCAAGGAATTCTTCCAGTCGCTTGGAGCGGGTTTCGCCCATGTGAGTGCTGTCAGGACTGCGCTCAACATAGTGGGGATTTATCTGGAACGGCACCAAGCCCAGTGCATCAAAGGTTGTCGGCTGAACGATGGGCATGTCATTCGTGGTGCGTAGGGTGGGACAAGCCATATTTGTCCCCGCACTTGATCCCATGTAGGGGACGCCGCCTCGGATGCGGTCGCGAATGACAGGAACGAGACCCTGAGTGTGCAGCGCTTTAAGCAGGCGGAAGCTGTTACCTCCACCGATGAATATCGCCTCTGCGCCTTTTACAAGGTCAACCGGGTTGCCGGTGTGCGCGCCTCTGACCTTCACCCCCAAGGGGGCGAGAGCTTCGGCAGCCTCGGCGGTGTATCCATCATGATCGGCCAAGGCGAAGGGTACGAACAGGACTTCTTTTGTCCCGCTCAACGCTTCCGATATCGGCTCCAACGCGTGTTCCAGGTACTTTCGCCCGAACGCTGTGGAGTTGGAAAGCAGCAGTAGTTCCATGGCGGCGCCCTCTCTACGGCAGTAGGACGGGAATAATCAGCTTGGCACCGAAGGCAATTACAACCACGCCGGCGACGCAATCCAGGCCGCGTTGGACCGCTGGCTTGTTGAGCCAATGCCCCAGAAAATGGACACCGAGTATCAGCAGGCTGAACCAAATTAAATCTATAGCGTTGTGGATCAAAGCCAGGAGGAGCCCCATCAGAAAATGAGGGGCGCCTTCCGGGATGAACTGCGGCAACATTGCCATGTAGAACAGGCCGAAACGGGGATTGAGCAGGTTCGAAAAGAACCCGCGCGACCATGAGCGAATGGGCAGCTCGCCCCTTGGTGAACTCGCGGCATCGGCTTCGGAGACACCCGCCCCCCTTCCTCTGGTTCGGGCACGACGGAGCATGCCGATTCCCAGCCAGATCAAGTAAGCGGCGCCCGCGACGCAGAGCACCGTGTAGGCAGTCGGCGAGGCTGCGAGAATCGCGCTTGCCCCGACAGCGGCAGCCAAGCCCCAGCACAGTACTCCCACACTGATACCGAAGACGGTCGCGTAAGCGTTCCGCGTTCCCTGACTCGCCGCTGAGCGGAGGACGAGAGTGGTGTCCAACCCTGGAGTAATAGTGAGAACGGTAGCAACAGCGACGAAGGCGCCAATCTCCGATAGCACGCTCATGAGGCGATCCCTTTACGGCACAAAGAGGATGTAGCTGGCCAGTGTAGCGATGGAAAATCCAATGATTCCACGAGGCTTCAAAAGTGCAAAACCTGTGTGCAGTAGCAATCCAATGGAGATGGCCCATGGCCGAGCTTGGGGCACGAAAAGCGCGATCGGTATCACTGCCTCCAGGACTATTGTGGCCTGCGCGGCAAACCGCCACTTCTTGATCCCGGCAGGGCTGTCATCCAGTGCTTTCAGCACGGGACGCGGATAGAAGAACTCCTTGTACGGCAACCGATCCTTGACCTCTTCCGCTCCATGGACGTATTGCGCGAGCAGTAATCCGCTCATGAAATGAGGCGATCGAACCTTCAGCCACACGCCGTTCCAGTAGAGGTCAAGAGTTATCAGAACCGCTAGAAACTGTGCCCAGGCGTTTGTTGAGGAAATTCGATCGGAAAATGAGAATCCAGTGCCAAGATTTCCGGCGGGCAGCAGGCATGCAACCATCAGAGCCATGTAGATGGTGTTGTACCGGTACTCGTAGATGAGTTCGTAGAAGAGTCCACAAAGTACCAGTAGCGCTGATATTTTTGGTTCGACTCCGCAGATTACGGCAACACTCGCAAGGAGGCGTATCGCAACTACGGGTCGGTAGGTGGTGCTTATTAGATCTGCCTGTTCCTCGCCCATCCGATGTTTCAGCGCGTAGTGTGTGTATCCGCCCCGTTCGAGGCGGAACCATCCGCGATGGAGCAGTGCCAACGCAAACTTGACGAAGCACGCGACACCGATCAGGATTCGGAAATATTGGAGCCGGTTCTCAGATGTTGGAGTCGAGAATCCGGACGTAAGCGCGTCAAGCAACCACATGACTGTCCTCGACCGTGATCGGCTTTTCACCCTCAGCCCAGAGCATGCGGCCAGTGCCGTTTACTTGGCCGTGCTCGGTGGATACGTAGTCGACTACCAACTGAAGTTCGCTAAGAGAGATTGCGAACTCCCCCGATGGTAAGACCTCGAAAATGTTGACTTCCTCGGCAGCTTCGGCATCGCCCGCTCTAAGGTCGACGATCACGGAGGAGCCGAGTGTGAACATCGGCCAACTGAGAATTTTCCCTGATTCTCGAAGGAAGCCAACCCAGATCATCCTCAGGACGACGAGTACCGTCACAAATACCTGCGCGGCACTGACTAGGTCGATGCGTGACATCGAATCCCCTTATACCGAAGCGGGCTTCAAGCGGAGTGGACCGCCCGGCCCCCTTCTCGCGGGGTCGGGCGGTCCTTGGAGTCCGTGACTCAGTGGTCGCGGCGCTCCGCCTTGGCCGGGTTGGCGAGGGTGATGCCGCTGATGATCTTGACGATCTTCTTCATTTCATCCTCCACTTGGTTACACCGTATGCGCTTCGCGATTCCCGTTATCCGGGGGAAGTGCATGATCCCGACGCCAGAAACGTAAGAGGTGCCGACGATACCGGTCAAGAACATGGTGGGAAAACGTTGAAGGTTACACGCATGTGTGACTTGGGGCAAAGTGGATGTAGTCAACGCGGTACAGGGGGATATCTGGACAGCGCATTCTGGTGGGTGATCCGCAGGATTTCCGCATCGGTCTTTTGTTGAATGTTAATCCGAGATTTGCGGTGGTGTCATCCGCGATGGTACGGGGTGCTGGCTGAAGGTGACGTTGAGTGGTCATGCTTGATGGAAGGTAAAATGATTCCCATGGATTCGCGTGCTGGCGGTTTGGAGCTGGTGATTCAGGGATTTCCTGTTGGCTGGAAAACGGAAGCAAGGACATGGCGCGATATGAACGGCTCAGGAGTGGCGGAAGTCCAGGACAGCCAAAAGGGGCGCCATCCCGGCCCTCGGCGTCGCGGCGCGCCCTCGGCGTCGCGGCGGCGCCTGTCATCGGGACGAAGGTCGGTGGCCGGCCCGCTTGGACGCAGCCTGCCGACTGGGCGAACTGCGCGTGCGGACACCGCATGGAGCACCTTCTGACCATCACCGGCGACATACAGCCGGGCGACTGCGGTGGCGTCTACTTCTTCCGTTGCCGCCAGTGCCCCGGCCTCCCGTGGGACTGGCGCTTCGGCTGCCACTGACAGCTGAGGTCGGTGCGGTCTTCAGGACCGGGTCGACCCTCCGGGGTGCCGGTCCCTTCTCCCGTGCCCACTCGTGACGGCAGTCGGCCCAGGCCGGCGTCGACTGCCGACGGGGCTCAGAGCAGGCCCAGGTCGCCGAGTTCCTTGTACAGGCCGGA
The DNA here is from genome assembly GCF_042754285.1 of Streptomyces sp. NPDC059224. NCBI lineage: Bacteria > Bacillati > Actinomycetota > Actinomycetes > Kitasatosporales > Streptomycetaceae > Streptomyces > Streptomyces sp. NPDC059224. Next base: position 255,220 of record NZ_JBHZAN010000002.1, on the reverse strand, counting down.
GCGTGGCTGCGGGGCGTCGCCGGTCACCGCCCGGGGGGTTCCTCCGCCGGTGCCGGTCCGCGGGCGCCGGTCCCGCAAGAGCCAGGCGCCCAGCAGCCCGCCCAGCAGCCCGCCGAGGTGTCCGAGCCAGCTCACTCCCGGCGTGCCGGGCACGGCCACGGTGAGGAGGTAGGCGAAGGAGGCGCCCATGACGATCCCGATCAGCGTGTCGATCAGGTGCCGGTCGAAGAGCCCGCGTACGACGACGTAACCGAAGTACCCGAAGATCAGGCCGCTGGCGCCGACCGTGGCCACGTCGCCCTTCTCGAAGAACCAGACCACGACACCGCTGCTCACGGCGATCAGCAGGGTCAGCGCGAGGAACCGCAGCACTCCGCGGTAGGCGGCGAGGAAGCCGAAGACGAACAGCGGACCGGAGTTGCTCTCGATGTGCGCCCAGCTCCAGTGCAGCAGCGGCGCGACCAGGACGTCGGGCAGCGTGCCGGGGTCCCCGGAGACCACGGCGTAGTCGCGGGAGAGGGCGTAGTGGTCGGCGAAGTTGGCCAGTTGCACTAGCCAGACGACGGCGAGCAGCGCGAACATCACGAAGAACGCCTTCCGCGCCTCCGCGATCATCTCCTCGGGACTCGCCGGTGCCGTACCGGCCCGGTTCACGTTCTCCCCACCCATGGCAGGATCCCCCTCCGTTTTCACCTGCTAGGTTACGCGCGACAAGCCGACGGGCACGGGCCCGTGGACACCGGGATGTAGGCATGGGCCGAGCGGGAACAGCCGTGCCCGCACTGCTTCTTCTGCTGACCGGCTGCACCGGTGCGGTGTCGGCCGGCGACCGGACGACCGCGGTCGGGACGCAGGCCGGGACGGCTTCCGCCGGTGAGGCCTCCGCCACCGCAGCTCCCACCGCCTCCGGCGGCTGGGACCCCCGTACTCCGCCTCAGCTCCCGGACGCGCAGAGGACGTTCGTCGAAGTCGGTGGAGAGACGGGCGCTCATTCCTTTCCGGTGATCTCGGACATCCGGCGGGGAACCCTGCAGGTCTCGGTGGTCTGCTCCGGTTCCGGGACCGTCGAGGTCAAGGTCGGCTCCATGACGGGTTCCTCCACCGTGTGCGCCGACGGCGGTCCTGGGCAGTATGACGAGATGGTTGTCGACCGCGAGTGCAGAAACGTTTCTGTGTCGGTCACTTCCAGGACGACCGGATCCTGGGGGCTCTCGGTGGGATGGACGAAGGTCGTCGCCGAGCCGCCGGGCTGACACGCGTGGGAGCCGCCGTGCGGTCACAGCGCCGGCTCCGCCCACAGGTCGGCCGGTACGACGCCGGTGGAGCGGCCGTAGGGGTCCAGGAGGCGGCCGAGGAGTTTGTCCTGGCGCAGGGTGATGACCCGGTCGGCGATGTCCAGGGCGGGGTGGGCCGCGGCCAGTTGGCTCTCCAGGCGGAGGATGTCCGCGAGTGAGTGGAGCGTGGCCTGGAGGATCAGGTTCTCGGGGCCGCTGATCGCGGCGCAGTTGCGGGTCTCGGGGAGGCGGATGAGGGCCTGCCCGACGTGCGGGAGGTCGGCGGGCGGGACCTTCGCCCAGAAGGTCACGGCGACCGGCCAGCCGCCCAGCGGGCGGGCGAAGTCGCAGCGGAAGCGGAGCAGACCGCCGCGGGTCAGGCTCTCGATACGGCGTTTGGCGGTGGAGAGGCTGACGTCCAGGTGCCGTGCCAGGGTCTGGTAGGAGATACGGCCGTCGTGGGCGAGGTGGGTGATCAGGTCACGGTCGACGGGAGTGGTCCCCGCCGTGGCGGCGGCGGTGGCGTGGGCCGGGGGCGGTGGCGGGGGTGCCAGCCGGGCCCGCTGGGCGGGGGCGAGCGCCGCGATACGCCAGTGGCCGCCCTCGGTGAACATGTGGGTGACGACCCGGGACCGTACGGCTGTGATGCCGGGCAGGTGCGGGAGCCGGTCGAGGGTGTAGCGGGACAGGGCGGACAGGTCCTGGGTGGCGACCGTGGTCAGGAGGTCGTGGCCGGTGGCCGTGCGTTCGATGGTGACCATGTGGGGGTGGGCGCCGAGGGCCTCGGCGACCCGGGCCGTCGCTCCGGGCGCGCAGTCGATCACCACGTACGCCACACAGATCTGTTCGAGCAGGCGCGGGCCGGGGGAGAAGCCGACCCAGGCGGTGCCCTGCTCGGCGAGGCGGTGGTAGCGGCGGGCCACGGTGACCGGGTCGACGTCCAGGACGCGCCCGAGCTCGGTCCATGAGGCGCGCGGGCGCAGCTGCAGGGCGTTGATCAGCGCCAGCTCGTCCTCGCTCAGCAGGGCGGGGACAGCATCCTGCACCGGCGGGCCCATGAGGCGAGAATCCTGCGTTTCGGGGCTTTGCCGCGTCACTCTCTCATTGTGGACCCGAGGGCCCGCAACCGGCGGGCGCGCTCGCAAGGAGGTCTGGATCATGGCTTTCGCCGACTACCAGAACGAGATCTACCTCGACGGTCTGCGCGGGGTGACGCCGCCGTTCCCGATGACGTTCGACGATCTGGAGCCGTTGGCGCAGGCCGCGCTGCCCGCCTCGGTGCGGTCCTACGTCGCGGGCGGCGCGGGCGACGAGCGCACCCAGCGGGCCAACGTCAGCGCGTTCGAGGGCTGGGGGCTGGTGCCGCGCATGCTGGTGGGCGCCCGTGAACGGGATCTGTCCGTCGACCTGTTCGGGATGCGGCTGGCCACGCCGTTGTTCATGGCGCCGGTCGGGGTGATCGGACTGTGCGCGCAGGACGGCCACGGTGATCTCGCGGCCGCGCGTGCCGCCGCGCGTACCGGCGTGCCGATGGTCGCCTCCACGCTGACCGTCGATCCGCTGGAGCAGGTCGCCGCCGAGTTCGGCGACACCCCGGGCTTCTTCCAGCTGTACACCCCCACCGACCGGGGCCTGGCCGAGAGCCTGGTGCACCGCGCCGAGCGGGCCGGTTTCAAGGGGATCGTGGTCACCCTGGACACCTGGGTCACCGGCTGGCGGCCCCGGGACCTGACCACCGGCAACTTCCCGCAGCTGCGCGGCAACTGTCTGGCCAACTACACCAGTGACCCGGTCTTCCGCTCCCTGCTGGGCGGCCGGAGTCCCGAGGAGGACCCGCAGGCCGTGGTCGCCCTGTGGGCGGGGATCTTCGGCAACCCGCTCACCTGGGACGACCTGCCCTGGCTGCGGTCGATCACCGATCTGCCGTTGATCCTCAAGGGGATCTGCCACCCCGAGGACGTCCGCCGGGCCAAGGACGCCGGTGTGGACGGCATCTACTGCTCCAACCACGGCGGCCGGCAGGCCAACGGCGGCCTGCCCGCCCTCGACGCGCTGCCCGGCGTGGTCGAGGCGGCCGACGGCCTGCCCGTCCTGTTCGACTCCGGGGTGCGCACGGGAGCCGACATCGTCAAGGCCGTGGCGCTGGGCGCGACCGCCGTGGGCGTCGGCCGCCCCTGTGCGTACGGTCTCGCCTACGGTGGTGAAGCCGGACTGGTGCATGTACTGCGCGCGCTGCTGGCCGAGGCCGACCTGATCATGGCAGTCGACGGCTATCCGACGCTCGCCGATCTCACGCCGGAGACCCTGCGACGCGTCGGGTGACCCGTCGGTCCGGGGGGTGCGCGGGGCGGGCGCGCGGCGCCGCGGTATCCGGGCGCCGGTAGGGGGGTGACGAGAACGCCGGGCGTGGCGCTCTCCAGGGGGGAGGATGACGGCACGGCGCGCGATGACATGGTGTGACGGCGGACGGCGTCGTAGGCTGCTATCCGGAACTGGTTCCGGTTGACGTCTCGAAGGTAAACGGAACTTGTTCCGTTTGCAAGTGGCGCAGGTGAAGGTGCGGGCGAAAGGGGCTGACGGTGTCCGGAACCGACGGAGGCGGGGCGACGCCCCGCCGGCCGTTGCGCGCGGATGCGCGGCGCAACGAGGACCGGCTGCTGGAGGCGGCGGCCGAGGCCTTCGCCCGGGAGGGATCGGGCGCCTCGGTCAAGGACATCGCCCGGCAGGCCGGCGTCGGCGTCGGCACGCTCTATCGCCGGTTCCCCTCCAAGGAACTGCTGATCGAGGCGGTGTACCGGCGCGAGGTGCGGCGATTGTGCGAGGCGGCGGAGGAGCTGGCGGCGACGCTGCCGGCAGTGGACGCGCTGCGGACCTGGATGGAGCGGTTCATCGACTTCATGGCGGCGAAGCAGGGGATGGCCGACGCGCTACGGGTGATCCTGACCGACGACAGCGAGAAGCTGCACACCCGGACGCTGCTGGTCGACGCCATCGCCTGGCTGCTCGACTCCGCGGAGGGGGCGCCACCGGTGGCGCGGCCCGGGGTCGACGCCCGCGACGTGCTGATGGCGCTCGGGGGGATCAGCCTGATGGCGGCGAACGAGGAACAGCGTGAACTGGCCGGCCGGCTCATCGACCTGCTGCTGCGCGGGGTCGTGGAATCCAGTTGAGACGCCGTCCGGGGTACGGAAGGGTCCTCGGCCATGGAGTTCTTCTGTTACCACCGTGACCGGGCCGGTTCGCTGGCGCTGCGTGAGGAGCTGGTGGAGGAGCACTGGTCCTACATGGACCGGTACGAAGCGGAGCTGATCGCCCGCGGGCCGGCCTTCGGCGCCGACGGCGAGACGGTCGCCGGCAGTGTGCACATCGTCGGTCTGCCGGATCCGGCGGCCGCCCGCGCGTTCGCCTTCGACGAGCCCAACCACCAGGCCGGCGTCTACCGGGACGTTCTGCTGCGCCGGTGGCGCAACCTGCTGGGCCGCACCATGCGGGAGTTCCCGGGCGGCCGGGCCGGCGGCCGGCGCTACCTGGTGCTCGGCCTGGGCCCGCACCCGACCGCCGCAGCCGCCGCCACCGCAACCGCCACCGCTTCCGGCCCCGGTCTGCCCTCAGGCGTCGATCACGACGAGCTGATCGCCTTCGGTCCGCTGCTGTCCGACGACGCGACCGCCTGGCTGGGTACGGCGGCCCTGGTCCGCGCGCCGGACCCGGAGACGGCCCGTGCCGTCCTGGCTCCGCACCGGTACGCGGAGACAGAGGTGTACCAGTGGGAGTTCGGCGGCCGCCGGTGACCGGCCACGGCGGGCCGTCGGCCGCTAGACGGTCAGCAACTCCGCCAGTGCGTCGGCGAATCGCGTGACGCGGTCCAGCCGGGGACCGCCGCGGGCGACACGGAAACCGTGTCGCCTGCCCCAGAAGGCGGCCTGCACGGCGTGGAACTGCGCCCAGCGCACGACGCGTTCGCGGTCGAGTTGTGCCGCCTCGGCGAAGGCGTCCACGAGGCGGTGGACCGTCTTGGTGAGGTCGTCGGCCCGCATGAGGGACTCGGCGCGGGACTTGAGCAGCGTGCCGCCGTCGTAGGCCGGGTCGCCCGCGCAGCCCTTCGGATCGACCGCCAGCCACGGTTCCCGGTCCGCCCGCAGGATGTTCCCCGCGTGCAGGTCGCCGTGGACGAGGGTGTCGGGCTGGTCGGGGCCCAGGCAGCGGGCGGTGGCGACGGCCGCGTCCACCACACGGGGCGGCAGCGCGTGCCCGAGTTCCGCCGCGTCCCCGCGCAGCTCCGCCTCCCAGGCGCCGGCGCGGTCCCTCAGCCGGGGCAGCCCTGCCGGCGCCGGAACGGCCAGGCGGTGGTTCAGCCGGCCGGCGACGGTCACCACCGTCTCGTCGTCGGAGCGCAGGGCCGCCAGCGTGGACATCCGGGCCCGTTCCAGCAGGAGGGCGAACCGGGCGTCGTCGCGCCGGTGCAGGAAGACCGCTCCCCGGCCCTGCCACGCCTCGAATGCGTCCGGCTCGTGCACGTTGCCGGGGTGCGGGAAGGACACCTTCAGGACGTACCGCCCACCGGACCGCTCCCGTACCGGGACGATCAACCCCACGCCCCCGTGGGTCACCTCGCCGTCGGGAACGCACGCCCAACGCTCCAGCAGATCCTCCACGATCGCGGGGAGCCCGGCGATCCAGGCCGCCCCGCGCTCGCCCTCGCGGTCGATCGTGCCCCGCGCCAGCCTCTCCGGAATGCCGATCATCCCGGCACCCTACGCCGCGCCGGGCGGTTCGTCCGGCACAGGGCGACCGGCGTACGGCCGCGTCCGCAGGCTCCCCCCGGCCCCTGCTCGTAGGCTGGCCGCGACACGGACCCCACCGGTGGAGGAAGCTCTCATGCGCGGCGGCTGGAGCAGCGGTGACATCCCGGACCTCACCGGCCGTGTCGCCGTCGTCACCGGGGCCAACAGCGGGCTCGGGTACGTCACGGCGCGCGAGCTGGCCCGCAAGGGGGCCCGGGTCGTGCTCGCCTGCCGGAGCGAGGCGCGCGGACAGGAGGCGGGGGACCGGATGGCGGCCGAAGTTCCGGACGCGCACCTCGAGTTCGGGCGGCTGGACCTCGGGGACCTGGCCTCGGTGCGGGACTTCGCCCACTCGTTCCCGTACGGCCGCCTGGATCTCCTGGTCAACAACGCCGGGGTGATGGCGCCGCCGTACGGGACCACCGCGGACGGGTTCGAGACGCAGTTCGGGGTCAACCACCTCGGGCACTTCGCCCTCACGGGGCTGCTCATGCCCGTACTGCTCCGGACCCCCGCCGCCCGGGTCGTCACGGTCTCCAGCATGATGCACGTCATCGCCAACATCGACCTCGACGACCTCCGCAGCGCACGCCGCTACCGACGGTGGGTCGCCTACAGCCGGTCCAAGTCCGCCAACCTGCTCTTCGTCCACGAGCTGGCCCGGCGCGTCGACGCCCACGGGGGCGACCTCGTCGCGGCCGCCGCCCATCCCGGATACGCGGCCACCAACCTGCAGACCGCCGGGCCGCGTGCCGAAGGGCGGCGCGGGGCGGAGCGGGCGATGACGGCCGCGAACGCCCTCTTCGCACAGTCCGCCGAGGCGGGCGCGCTGCCCACGCTGTACGCGGCCACCGCCCCCGGCGTCCGGCCCGACTCCTTCACCGGGCCCTCGATCGCGATGTGGCGCGGCGCCCCCGCCCCCTCCTGGCGGGCGCCCTGGACCCGTGACGACACCATGGCGCGACGCCTCTGGGAGGCGTCGGAGCGGCTCACCGGGGTCTCCTGCGAGGCGGTACTGAAAGAGATCTGAGAAGCCCGGCGGAGTGCTGAGAAGCCCGGCGGATTCCCGGGCGACACGGCGGCCGCCGCCACCGCCGCCACCGCCGCCACCGCCGCCTCCGAGCACCGACGTCCCGGTGCGCGGACGGCCGGGTCGTGCTTGCCGCCGAAGGCCGCGCAGGGGCCGGCCCGCCCGGCGCCCGGGTGCCCGGCCGGGCCGGCCACGGACGTGGCCTCGTGGTCGTGCCGCCGAAACGGTCAGTCCCGTGCCGGCGGTTGCGGTACGGCGGCCCGTACCGCGTAGGCGGTCACCCGTACCGTCTCGTCGTCCAGGCACTGGCCGGTGGCCAGGTCGAAGCGCTGCTTCAGCAGGGGCGAGGCGACGAACGGGCGGCCCCGGTGGGTGCCGGTCAGGCCGCGGGAGAGGACCGCCGCGCCGCCGAAGGGGTCGCGGTTGTCGATCGCGAACAGACGGTCCGCGCGGTCCCGGAAGACGGCGGCCTGGCGGCCGTCCGGCAGCAGCGCGGCCACCCCCCGCCCCGGGGTCAGCCGGCTCAGGCCGCAGACCGTGAACCAGCCCTCGTCGAGCTGGAGTTGAACCATCAGGTCGGTGGTCTCGGGTGCCAGGGTCATCGCTGGGCGCTTCCTTCCAGAACATCCTCGGCGGGGCGCATGCCGATCGACAGCAGGGGCAGGTCGGGCTTCATCTGGTCGCGCTCGGGCACGAAACCGACGACCGGGTCGGGTGTGTCGGGGGCGTTGACGAAGGAGACGAAGCGGGCGAGCTTGTCGGGGTCGGCGACGGTCGACGCCCACTCGTCGGCGTAGTGGGCCACGTGCGCCGCCATCAGGGACTCCAGCTCCTCGCAGATGCCGAGGGAGTCCTCCACCACCACGTCGCGCACGTGGTCCAGGCCGCCCGGGATGCGCTCCAGCCAGGTGGACGTGCGCTCCAGGCGGTCCGCCGTACGGATGTAGAACATCAGGAAGCGGTCGATCAGCCGGACCAGTCCGGCGTCGGTCAGGTCCTGGGCGAGCAGATCCGCGTGGCGCGGAGTGGCACCGCCGTTGCCCCCGACGTACAGGTTCCAGCCGCCCGCCGTGGCGATGACACCGAAGTCCTTCGACTGGGCCTCGGCGCACTCGCGGGCGCAGCCGGAGACCGCCGACTTGAGCTTGTGCGGCGACCGCAGACCCCGGTAGCGCAGCTCCAGGTCGATCGCCATCCGGACCGAGTCCTGGACGCCGTAACGGCACCAGGTCCGTCCCACGCACGACTTCACCGTGCGCAGCGACTTTCCGTAGGCGTGGCCCGACTCGAAACCGGCGTCCACCAACCGTGCCCAGATCAGCGGGAGCTGTTCCACGCGGGCGCCGAACATGTCGATCCGCTGGCCGCCGGTGATCTTCGTGTAGAGACCGAAGTCGCGGGCTATCTCACCGATCACGATCAGCCCCTCGGGGGTGATCTCACCGCCGGGGATGCGCGGGACGACCGAGTACGAGCCGTTCTTCTGGAGGTTGGCGAGGAAGTGGTCGTTGCTGTCCTGGAGCGCCGCCTGCTCGCCGTCCAGGACGTAGCCGCTCACGCCGATGGCCGGGGCGAGGGAGGCGATGACCGACGCCACCGCCGGCTTGCAGACCTCGCAGCCGTCGCCGCCCCGGGCGCCGTCCCGGCCGTAACGGTCGAGCAGCTCCCGGTAGGTGCGGATGCGCAAGGCGAGGACGATCTCGTACAGCTCCTCGCGGGTCTGCGCGAAGCAGCCGCACATGCCCTTGTCGACCTCGACGCCGGACGCCTCCAGCTCGGCCGTGACCAGCTGGCCGAGGACCTTGACGCAACTGCCGCAGCCGGTACCGGCCCTGGTGCACTTCTTCACCTCCGGCACGGTGGTGCAGGAGTGCTCGCCCACCGCGCCCCGGACCGTGCCCTTGGTGACGTTGTGGCAGGAGCAGACGACCGCCTCGTCGGGGAGCGCGGACGGCCCGAGCCGGGCGCCGCCGCCCGCGTCGGCCGGCAGCACCAGCGACTCGGGGGCGACCGGCGGCACCGAACCGGTGAAGGCCCGCAGCGTCCCGTAGGCGTCCGCGTCGCCGACCAGGATGCCGCCGAGCAGCGTGCCGTCCCGGCCGATGACCAGCTTCTTGTACAGGCCCGAGCGGGCATCGGAGTAGACGACGTCCAGGCAGCCCTCGGCCGTCCCGTGCGCGTCGCCGAAGGAGGCCACGTCGACGCCGAGCAGCTTGAGCTTGGTGGACAGATCCGCGCCGGTGAAGGCGGATTCGGCTCGCGCGATGGCGGCCGCGGCCGTCGCCGCCTGCTCGTACCCCGGCGCTACCAGTCCGTACACCCGGCCGTCCGCCGCCAGCGCGCACTCGCCGATGGCGAACACACGGGGGTCGTCCACCGTACGGCACTGCTCGTCGACGGCGATGCCGCCGCGTTCGCCGACGGACAGGCCGCAGTCCCGGGCGAGTTGGTCCCGCGGTCGGACGCCGGCGCTGAACACCACCATGTCGGTGGCGAGTTCGGAGCCGTCGGACAGCCGCATGCCGACGACGGCGCCCGTGTCGTCGGTCACGATCTCCTGGGTGCCTACGCCCGTGTGCACGCTCAGACCCATCTCCTCGACGGTGCGCAGCAGGGCCGCACCACCGCCCGCGTCCACCTGCACCGGCATCAGGCGGGGTGCGAACTCCACGATGTGCGCGGTGAGTCCGAGTCCCTTCAAGGCACCCGCGGCCTCCAGCCCGAGCAGGCCGCCGCCGACCACGGCACCCACCGCCGCCCCCGACTTCGCGTACGCCTCGATCGCCAGCAGGTCCTCGATCGTGCGGTAGACGAAACAGCCCTCGGCGTCCTTGCCCGGGACCGGTGGCACGAACGGGTAGGAGCCGGTGGCCAGGACGAGCGTGTCGTAGGCGAAGACCCGTCCGGACCTGGCCGTCACCTTCCGCGCCGCCCGGTCGACGGTCTGCGCCGGGTCGCCGACGTACAGCTCGATGCCGTGGGCGTCGATGAACCCCATGTCGGTCATGGAGAGGTCGTCGGCGGACGTGCCCGCGAAGTACGAGGTGAGGGCGACGCGGTCGTAGGCGGGGCGCGGCTCCTCGCACAGCACGACCACGCGGTGCGTCGCGGTCAGGCCGCGCTCGGCCAGCGCCTCGAGGAAGCGCTGGCCGACCATGCCGTGACCGACGAGCACGATGGTGGGGGCGGACCCCGGGGTGGCGGTCATCAGGAGCCTCCGTCGTCGGCGGACGCGCCCGGCACGGCGCCGCGGCCGGGGCGTGTTCCCACGCCGGCGCCGGTCGCCACCACACGCGTGTTCAAGGTCATGCCGAGGAGCGTGCGGCGCCGACGTTACCCGGCCGCATCCCCCCTGTTTCCCGCGCGGAACGCTGCCCTCATCGGGGGCGGGGCCGGGATGTGAGGGGTCAGCGGCTCGCCGTCAGGTGGGCGAAGACGACGACGTTGCCCTGGTAGCCGGTGGTCCGGGAGTAGCCGCCGCCGCAGGTGATGACTCTGAGCTCCGGGCGGCGCGCGGCTCCGTAGACCTTCTCGTCGGGGAAGGCGCTGGCCCGGTACACCTCGACCGCGTCGACGGTGAAGACGGCGACGGTCTTGTCCTGCCGGTCCACCTCGATCGTCGCGCCGCGCTTGAGGGCGCCGAGGTCGTAGAAGACGGCGGGGCCCTCGGTGTTGTCCACGTGTCCGGCGACGATCGCGGTGCCCCTCTCGCCGGGTGCGGTGCCCGACTCGTACCAGCCGGCGAGGTTCTTGTCCGCGGCCGGCGGGACGTCGAGGCTGCCCGCGGAGGTGAGGGCGAGACCCATGAGGGGGGCGTTCACCCGGATCGAGGGGATGCGTATGCGGGTGGGCGGGGACGGGGGCAGCGCGGGGGCTTCGAGGCGTTCCTCGCCGGGGTCGGGGCGGCCCTCGGCGGCGGACGGCTGGGGTGGCGCGCTACGGGGGCCGAAGCCGGGGCCGAGCAGCCAGACGCCCGAGCCGAGCGCCAAGACGGTCACGGCGGCTATCGCGGTGTCCCCGATCTTGCGCATGCGATCCCCTAGGTCGGAGGTCGGAGGTCGGAGCTTCTGACGCGGGGGAAAGGGGCTCGCGGGAGCTGCCTGACCCCCTACCCCCTCCGGGCCGCGAGGGGCGTCGGACCCGGAGGGGGTGGGATGTGCGGTACCGGCGGACGGACAGCGGAGGGTGTCCGTCAGATCCCGTCGCCTCTCGCCCGGCGATGCAGGAGCCAGGTACCGCCCGCGGCGGCGACGGCCAGAGCCGTCACACCTGCCGCGGTCTGCACGGGGTCGGTGCCCAGGGCACCACCGACCCCCGTCTTCACGCTGCCGTGGGGCTGTACCTGCCCGCCGGCAGCCGGCATCAGTGCCACCACCAGGTCCCCGGTCACCTGCTGGTTCCCGTCGGCGCACTTCGCGACGATCTCGTACGTCCCCGGCTGCGCGCCGTCCGGCACCTGGAACTGGCCGATCGCTTCGCCCTCATGGGTGCTGGGCGCGAGCGTGAACGTCCCGGCGCCGACCGAAGTGGCGTCGCCGAGCGCCGAGGACTTCTCCCCGCAGACGGCCGTGTTCACGGAGACCTGGGCGCCGGGGGTCGTGGTCGAGGGGTAGACGGCCAGGCTGCCGGCACTGCCGCCGTACGCCGGCGCGGCGGCGAGACCGGCCGCGGCCACGGCGAGCGCGGCCCCGGTCAGTGGACGGACAGTGCGTCGCATGGTGCTCCCTCGTCGAACTCTTCCCACTTCCTTGCTCTTCCGAGGTAAAAGCAGGCGGGCCGGGCCCGCTCCCCGAGATTCCGTCAGGTGTGGGATGAATGGGTGTCACAGGACGGTGCCCGGGCAACGGCTGTGAGGGAGTTCCGGCAGGTCAAGGGCGCTACAGAGGGTCCAGTATGAAAAGCACACGAACGGCGGCCCCCGCGGGGAGTGAACGGGTGACCGCCCGGGACCGTCCCCGGCACGTCACCCGCCCCGGCGGCGGTGCGGCGAGCGCGGCCCCGGGCCGGCCCGGTCACCGCCGGAAAGGGGAGGACGTGGCCGGATTTCCGGCCTCGGAATACCGGGGAATCAGGCCAGGTGTTGATTCCGGTCCGGACTCCGCACGGCATTGCGCGCGGTGTTCGGGGGCGGCGGGCGGGGATTCAGCCTCCTTCCGGTGTCATCCGGATCGCCGCTATGTCGAACTGCAGCCGTACCGTCTCGCTCACCATCGCGCCGCCCTCCGCCAGGCGGGAGTTGTAGGACAGGCCCCAGTCCATGCGGTTGATGGTGGTGGTGCCGTCGAAGCCGACGCGCTCGTAACCGAAGGGGTCCGTGACGTTGCCTATGTAGGTGAGTTCCAGGTCCACCGGGCGGGTGGTGCTCCTGATGGTCAGGTCGCCGGTCATGACGTACACGTCGGGGGACTTGAGGCGGACCGCCGTGCTCTGGAAGCGCATGCGCGGGTGGGTCGCGGCGTCCAGGAAGTCGCGACCGGTCAGGTGGGCGTCCCGCTGTTCCACGCCCGTGTCGACACTGGCCGTGGAGAGGGTGATCTCCGCCCGGGAGCGGGACGGGTCGCGGCCGTCGAAGTAGAGGCGGCTGCGGTACTCGGCGAAGGACCCGCGGACCGTCGTCACCATCGCGTGCCGGACCGAGAAACCGATTCTGCTGTGTGCCGGGTCGATGATCCACTCGCCGGTGAGGGCGGCGAGGGCGGGGTCGAGGAGGACGGGTGCCGAGGCGGGGGAGGCCGGCGCCGCCGGGCGTGGGGGGACCGTGGGGGTGCGGCGAGGCATGTGGGGGCGGCTGAACAGGTTCATGGTCAATCTAGTTAGTGCACGCGGGGAATTGCCGCAAGTGGCCGTCGGGGCGGCGGGGTTCGGGAATTGCGCGGGGCGTCACCAAAACTGCACATCACTGCACGGCATCGCCATGGGATCCACTCGGGAAACGCCCGGAATTCCCCGGCCCCGTGTTTTTTGAATTGCGCCGTCCCCCTTTTTCCGGGGTGCGTGTGACGGCCGTCCCGGTGCACCGGCACCGGGACGGCCGTCCTCGGTTCCGCGTGCCGCCGCTCAGTTCACGTTGACCGCGCTCCAGGCCGCCGCCACCGCGTTGTACTCCGCGCTGCCCGCGCCGTAGAGGTCCTTCGCCGCGTTGAGAGTCGTCGTGCGGGCGCCCGCGTAGTTGGTGGAGGACGTCATGTAGACCGTCAGCGCGCGGTACCAGATCGCGCCCAGCTTGTCGTGGCCGATGCCGGTGACCGTCGAGCCGTTGTACGTGGGGGAGTTGTAACTCACGCCGTTGACGGTCTTCGCGCCGCTGCCTTCCGCCAGCAGGTAGGCGAAGTGGTTGGCGACGCCCGACGAATAGTGCACGTCCAGGTTCCCCACCGACGAACTCCAGTAGTCCGCCGAGTTCCCGTCCTTCGACGGCTGGTCCATGAAGCGCAGCGCCGCCTTGCCGAAGCCGGAGCGGACGATCTTCTCGCCGATCAGGTAGTCGGCCGGGTCGGAGGAGTTGTTCGCGTACCACTCCACCAGCGTGCCCAGGATGTCGGAGGTCGCCTCGTTCAGGCCGCCGGACTCGCCCGAGTACGTCAGCGCCGCGGTCTTGGAGGTGACGCCGTGGGTCATCTCGTGGCCCGCCACGTCCAGCGCCACCAGCGGACCGAAGGTGGTCCCGTCGCCGTCGCCGTACGTCATGCAGAAGCAGCTGTCGTCCCAGAAGGCGTTGTTGTAGCTGTTGCCGTAGTGGACGCGGTTGTACGAGCCCTTGCCGTCGCCCGCGATGCCGTTACGGTTGTGGACGTTCTTGTAGTAGTCCCAGGTCTCGTTGGTGCCGTACTGGGCGTCGACGGCCGCCGAGGCGCGGTCCGCGGTCGCCCCGGTGCCCCAGTGGTTGTCGGTGTCCGTGAACACGGTCGACGGCGCCCGGACGATGCAGATGCCGAAGACGCACAGGTCCGTCTTGTTGGCCGCGTCACCCGTGTACGTGTTGCCGCGGGTGGGATCCGTGAGGTTGTACGCCGATCCCGACTGCGTCGTCTCCAGCGGGACCGTACCGCTGTACAGCGACCTGCCGTCGCCGGTCGCCGTCTCGATGCTGTCCCAGGCGTCGATCTGGGCGCCGGTGCGGGCGTCGGTCAGCACCGTGCGGGCGACCGGGTTGCCGAGCGAGTCCTTGCCGACCGCGTTGGTGCGCCAGGCCAGCTTGGGGGCGCCGTGCAGGGCGTCGACGACCAGCTCCGGCTTGGCCCGCACCTGCTTCAGCGCGTCGCCGAGGTTCGCCGCCCGCAGCGCGTTCACCGCGAGGCCGGCGGCCTTCGGGGCGGATATCTCCGGGACGGTGGAGGCGAGGGATATCGTCCCCCGGGTCGCCCGGTCGGCACCGCGGTAGGCGCCGTCCGCCTTGAGGTGGACGACGAAGTCACCGCCCAGCACGGGGAGCTGACGGTAGGTACGGTCGTAGCGGACGTGCTGGGTGCCGTTGCTGTCGACGATCACGTCCCGGACCTTGGTGCCCTCGGTGGAGGTGAGGCCGAGGGTGCCGGCGTACCGGACGAGCGCCTGTGCCGCGTTCTCGATCGCGGTGGCCCGGGTCGGTCTCGTGTCGGCGTGGGCGGCGGGAGAGAGCGCGGCGGCCAGCAGGGTCGCGGTGGTGGCGGCGACGCCGGCCGTGGCGAGACGGGAAACTCGGGTGTTCCGTGTCCGGCTCATCGGTCTCCTTGGAGATGCGCCTCAGAGGCGTGGGGGTGGCGCTGATGACGACTGCGATTTAAGAGGCCATGACAACTCATGTCCATAGCGCCTCCATGGAGATGTGTGTGGGGGTGAAGGGGGTGGAGAATCCTTTCTGTGACCACCCGGAACCGTCGCCACCTCCCCTTCTTCGTCTACGGCACGCTCCGCCCCGGCCAGCCCAACCACGACCTGTTCCTGCGGGGGCGGACCGTGTCCGAGGAACCCGGCCGGCTCCCCGACGCGGTGCTGTACGACGGGCCTGGCTATCCCTACGCGGTCGAGGAGCCGGGCGGTGAACTGAGCGGTGAACTGGTCACCGCCCGCCCTCAGACGTACGACCGGCTCCTCCTGGAACTCGACGCGTTGGAGGAGTACGTGCCGGGGGACCCGCGCAGTCTGTACGTGCGCGTGGAGCGGGACGCCGTACGACGGCGGGACGGGGCCGCCGTCCGGGCCTGGGTGTACCTCGCGGGGGACGTCGTCGCCGCCCGGCTGCGGACGGACGGCCGCCGTATCGAGGGCGGTGACTGGCGGGCCCGCGGGCAGCCCGGCCCGACCGTCCCGTGACGGCGGCTCCGGCGGTTCCTCGCGGCCCATGTGGCTTGATCCGGGCCGGGGTTGGCCGATCGGCGACCGTTGAGACCTCGAGGGGCCGCACTACAGTCGTGCACCTGTTCGCCAAGCACCACGCACGCCCCCCGACGGCCCCGACCGGGCCCCCGCCGCACCCGGACCAGGCCTCCCCCCACGTACACGTAGGCGGCCAGGAGGTCTTTGAGCCATGCCTCTGCGTCACCTCACCCCGCGCGACCAGCACCTCTTCTGGCGGTACGGCCGCGGCCCCGGCGCACCCGTCCACGAACCGCTCGTCCACCGCGCGGTCGGACGGCACGCGATCGTCCACCCCCACGCCGTCGCCGCCGAACACCACGGCGCCACCCTCACCTACGGCGAACTCGACCGCTACGCCCTCGCCGCCCACCTGGTCCGTGCGGGCGTCCGGCCGGGCGACCACGTCGGCCTGTTCACCCGCCGTTCCGTCCCGATGCCGGTCGGCCTGCTCGCCGTTCTCGAGGCCGGTGCCGCCTACGTCCCCCAGGACATCGGCCGCACGCCCCCCGGGCGGCTCCGCCACGTCGTCCGCACCGCGCGTACCCGGGTGGTCCTCACCCAGAAGGAACTTGCCCCGCGCATCCCGCTCCCCGACGGCCACCGGCTGATCGCCCTCGACGACCCCGTGCCCTACCAGCGGGTCACCCCGATCCTGCTCCCGCACCCCGACGACGGCTGCCACGTCCTCTTCGCCGCCGGCCGCCCCGAAGGCGTGAAGGCGACCCACCGCAACGTCACCAACCTGCTGCTCACCGAGCCCGGCGGCCTCGGCACCCGTCCCGGCGACCGGGTGGCCCAACTCCTCGACCTCGCCTCGGGCCTCGCGGCCTGGGAGATCCTCGGCTGTCTCGCCGGCGGCGCCACCCTGGTCATCCGCGGCGCGGACCTCGCCGCCGCGGCCCGCTCCGCGACCGTCCTGATCGCCACCCCGGCCGTGCTGTCCGGCATCGACCCCGCCGACTGCCCACGCCTGCGCACGGTCGCCGTCGCCGGGGAGCCCGGCCTGCCGCGCCCGCTCGCGGACCGCTGGGCGCGGCGGGCCGCGCTCTTCGACTGCCGGGGCCCGGCCGTGGGGGCCGTCGTGAACACCATGGCCCGCCACGACCCGGCGGCCGTCCGCCCGGCCGCCTGCCGTCCCGTCGCCGACACCACGGTGTACGTCCTCGACGCCGACCGCCGGCCGCTGCCCGTCGGCGAGCGGGGCGAGGTGTGGGCGGGCGGCGCCTGCGTCCCGGCGGGACACGTCGGCGGCGACGCGTCGAACACCGGGCGGTACGCACCCGATCCGTTCCTCGGCGAGGGCCACACCATGGTCCGCACCGGCGCGCTCGGCCGCTGGAACGCCGACGGCGGCCTCGACCACCTCGGCCGCGCCGACGGCCACCGAACGGAGCCGCCCGCTTCGCGTCCGCGCACCGGTGGCGGCCGCCCGCGTCAGGCGGCCGGGCCCCCGGCGGCGGCCACGTACGCCGACACCGCCCCGTGCTCCTGACCGGTCCACCCGGCCCGGCGGTCCGCCGCGGCCAGGGCCTTCGCGACCCCCGGTTCCCTCTTGCCGAGGAACCGGGGGTTCGGCTCGAACAGCACGTCCACGGCCGCCTTGCCCGCCGCGAGGACCTCCCGCGTCCCGCCGTAGTACCAGGTCGCGTCGTGCTTGGCGTCGACCCCGACGCCGTACGACTGCACCCCGGCCGCCTCGCACAGCGCCACCGCGCGCCGGATGTGGAAGCCCTGGCTGATCAGTACCGCCCGGTCCACGCCGAAGATCTTCTTCGCGCGGACGCAGGAGTCCCAGGTGTCGAAGCCCGCGTAGTCGCTGACGATGCGCCCGGCCGGGACTCCGTGCCCGGTGAGGTAGGTGCGCATGGCGTCGGGCTCGTCGTAGTCCTCGCGGCTGTTGTCGCCGGTGACGAGGACCACCTTGATACGCCCCTCCTTGTACAACCGGGCCGCCGCGTTCAGGCGGTTGGCGAGATACGGCGACGGCTCGCCGTCCCACAGGCCGGCGCCGAACACCATCGCGACGTCGGTGCGGGGGACGTCCGCCACCGTGCGCAGCCGGCCGGCCGTCGACACGTACAGCCAGGTGGCCGGCAGCAGCGCCAGCACGCAGCCGGCCATCACACCCTGCACCAGCCGCCGTCTGCCGGTGCGGGTGCGCGGCAGACGCGGTCGGCGGATCTTCATACGGTTGTCCCCCTCGGCTTCCCTCGGCGTCCCCCTGGCCTCTTTCGGAGGCCCCGACCCTGGAGGACGCGGGACGAGGCGATCCGGTTCGCTCACAACGGCCGGGTTCGTGACGTGAAGCGTACGAAAACTCCCGTGACGGTCAGGCAACGGGGGTGCAACCCCGCCCGGCGAGGATTCCTGCATGACCGTGTCCGACCTCCCCCCGCGCCCCGGCCCGCCCGCACTGGTCCTGGTGGCCCACGGCAGCCGTGACCCGCGTGCCCTCACCACCGTGCGCGCGCTCATGGACCGGGTACGCGCGCTGCGCCCCGAACTGTCCGTGCACCTCGGCCACATCGAGCTGAACGAACCGCCGCTCCCGGACACCCTCGCGGCCCTCGGCGGCACCCCCGCCGTCCTGGTCCCGCTGCTCCTCGCCCGCGGCCACCACGTCAAACGGGACATCCCCGAGGCGGCGGCCGCGGCGCAGGCGCCGACGCGGGTGGCGGGCCCGCTCGGCCCGCACCCGCTGCTCGCCGACACGCTGCACGCCCGCCTGCTGGAGGCCGGCTGGCGGCGCCGGCCCGCGAGCGCCGTCGTCCTTGCGGCGGCGGGTTCCCGCGATCCCGACGCCAGGGCCGACACCGGCCGCACGGCCCGGCTCCTCGCGGAACGCCTGGGCGTCCCGGTCGTCCCGGCCTACGCGTCGGCGGCGACGCCCACGGTCGCGGACGCGATCACCGCCCTGCGGGCGAAGGGCCGCCACCGCATCGCCGTCGCCTCCTGCTTCACGGCCCCGGGCCGCTTCGCCACGCAGTGCGCGCGCCACGCTCCTTGGCTGGCGTCGGCCCCGCTGGGAGCCCACGACGCGATGGCCGCCCTGATCCTGCACCGCTACGGACAGGCACGGGAAACGCCGGTCACAGCAGCGGCCTAGAGGGGCGCCGGTGGTACCCCCGGCCGAAGGCGGGGGAGGAACCGCGCGACCGGCCACGACGCTCCCGCACCCGAAACCCGGCCCGGCAGGCCGGCAGCGCCTCAAGCGCCCGTTTGCCACTATCGCCCCGTACTGTCGAACCATGGCAGTCCCCGCACCCGCAGCCACCTCGGCCTACGACCCGGCGTCGGCCGACCGATGGGCCCCCGAACCCGACAAGCGCCCCGGCCGCACCGCCTTCCAGCGCGACCGCGCCCGCGTGCTGCACAGCGCCGCGCTGCGCAGACTCGCCGGCAAGACCCAGGTCGTCACCCCCGGCAACCCCAGCCAGATGTGGGACGCCAGCCCCCGCACCCGCCTCACCCACTCCCTCGAATGCGCCCAGGTCGGCCGGGAACTGGGCGCCGCACTCGGCTGCGACCCCGACCTCGTCGAGGCCGCCTGTCTCTCGCACGACCTCGGCCACCCGCCCTTCGGCCACAACGGCGAGCAGGCGCTGAACGAGTTCGCGGACGACTGCGGCGGTTTCGAGGGCAACGCCCAGTCGCTGCGCCTGCTCACCCGCATCGAGCCCAAGCGGTTCACCCCCGAGGGTTCCGTCGGCCTCAACCTCACCCGTGCCGCCCTGGACGCGGCCACCAAGTACCCCTGGCCGCGCGGCGCGCACCCCACCGACCCGGCGTCCCCGAAGTTCGGTGTGTACGAGGACGACCGCCCGGTCTTCGACTGGGTCCGCAAGGAGGCCCCCGGCACCCGCACCTGCTTCGAGGCGCAGGTCATGGACTGGTCCGACGACGTCGCCTACTCCGTGCACGACGTCGAGGACGGCCTGCACGCCGGCCATATCGACCCCAACTGCCTGCACGCCGAACCCGAACGGCGGGAGGTCTACGCGGTCGCCGTCGGCAGATACGTGCCGGCCGGCACCGACCCCGCCGAACTCGCCGCCGCCCTGGACCGGCTCCAGGACGAGGAGTGGTGGCCGCACGGCTACGACGGCACGGCGGCAGCCCAGGCCCGCCTCAAGGACGCCACCAGCCAGCTCATCGGCCGTTTCTGCCTGGCCGCGGAGGCCGCCACCCGCGCGACGTACGGCGCCGGCCGGCTCACCCGCTACGGCGCCGAACTCGTCGTACCGCGCGAGGCCCGGATGGAGTGCGCGGTGCTGAAGGCGATCGCGCACCGTTACGTCATGCAGCGGGCCGAACAGGAGCGGATCCGCGCCGAGCAGCGGGTCGTCGTCGCCGAACTCGCCGAGGCGCTGACCCGCCGCGCACCCGACGGCCTCGACCCGCAGTTCCGGGCGCTGTTCGACGCGGCCGGCGACGACCACGCCCGCAAGCGCGTGATCGTCGATCAGATCGCCTCGCTCACCGACGCCTCCGCGCGGTCGCTGCATGCGAGGCTGACGGGGCGTATGTGAATATTTCGTGACCCTCTGTGACTCTCCGTGGCCTGAACGGGTCATG
This sequence comes from Streptomyces sp. NPDC059224, assembly GCF_042754285.1. Taxonomy (NCBI): domain Bacteria; kingdom Bacillati; phylum Actinomycetota; class Actinomycetes; order Kitasatosporales; family Streptomycetaceae; genus Streptomyces; species Streptomyces sp. NPDC059224. The sequence continues at coordinate 235,220 of NZ_JBHZAN010000002.1, read as the reverse complement.
ATCGCGCCAGTGGGGGGCACTCCCTCTTCCCGCATCACGCTGTGTGCGGGAGGCTCACAGTGCGGCGCATGTGGGCGGCATATGTAGCGGCACCCTTACGAGGAGGCATCAAGTGGTCGACGCGGACCAGACATTCGTCATCGTCGGTGGCGGACTCGCCGGCGCGAAGGCGGCCGAGACGCTCCGAGCCGAGGGCTTCAGCGGCCGGGTGATACTGATCTGCGACGAACGCGACCACCCGTACGAGCGGCCGCCGCTGTCCAAGGGCTACCTGCTCGGCAAGGAGGAGCGCGACAGCGTCTTCGTGCACGAGCCCGCCTGGTACGCGCGCAACGACATCGAGCTGCACCTCGGCCAGACCGTGGACCGGATCGACCGCGCCGCCAAGACCGTCCGCTTCGGTGACGACGGCACGATCGTCCGCTACGACAAGCTGCTGCTCGTCACCGGCGCCGAGCCCCGCCGCCTCGACATTCCCGGTACCGACCTGGCCGGCGTCCACCACCTGCGCCGCCTCGCGCACGCGGAGCGCCTCAAGGGCGTCCTCGCCGCCCTCGGCCGGGACAACGGGCACCTCGTCATCGCGGGCGCCGGCTGGATCGGCCTGGAGATCGCGGCGGCGGCCCGGACGTACGGCGCCGAGGTCACCGTCATCGAGCACGGGCCGACCCCGCTGCACGGCGTACTCGGACCCGAGCTCGGCAATGTCTTCGCGCAGCTGCACCAGGAGCACGGGGTGCGGTTCCGGTTCGGCGTGCGGCTCACCGAGATCGTCGGGCAGGACGGCATGGTGCTCGCGGCCCGCACCGACGACGGCGAGGAGCACCCGGCGCACGACGTCCTCGCGGCGATCGGCGCGGCGCCCCGCACCGGCCTCGGCGAGGCGGCGGGGCTGGAGATCGCCGACCGTGCGCACGGCGGCGGCATCGTCGTCGACGAACGTCTGCGGACTTCCGACCCGGACATCTACGCGGCCGGTGACGTGGCGTCCTTCCCGCACGCCCTGTTCGGCACCCGACTGCGGGTCGAGCACTGGGCCAACGCGCTGAACGGCGGTCCGGCGGCGGCGCGCTCGATGCTGGGCGGCGAGCCGGCCTACGACCGGGTGCCCTACTTCTTCTCCGACCAGTACGACCTCGGCATGGAGTACAGCGGATGGGCACCGGCCGGGTCGTACGACGAGGTCGTCATCCGGGGGGACGCGGGGAAGCGGGAGTTCATCGCGTTCTGGCTGAAGGAGGGACGGGTGCTGGCCGGGATGAACGTGAACGTGTGGGATGTCACAGAGCCGATCCAGAAGCTGATCACTTCGAGGGCCGTGGTGGACGCGGAGGCCTTGGCGGACCCCAAGGTGCCGCTGGACAGCCTCGGCGCCTGAGGGGCTGCCGGGGGCCGTGGTGTCGCGGGTGCGGGGCCGGCGGGGTCGCTCGCGCGGTTCCTCCCCGAGCCTTCGGCCGGGGGTACCCCCGGCGCATCTTCGGGGCACGTCGGTGACCGTAGAATTCACCCGTGGCAGGACGGATCAATGACGAGGATGTGAAGGCGGTCCGGGACGCGGTCCCGATCGACGCCGTCGTGTCCGAGTACCTCCAGCTGCGCAACGCGGGCGGCGGGAACCTCAAGGGGCTCTGCCCGTTCCACGACGAGAAGTCGCCGTCCTTCCAGGTCAGCCCGAGCAAGGGACTCTTCCACTGCTTCGGCTGCCAGGAGGGCGGCGACACCCTCACGTTCGTCATGAAGATCGACCACCTCTCCTTCTCGGAGGCGGTCGAGCGGCTGGCCGGGCTGGCAGGCATCACGCTGCGTTACGAGGAGGGCGGGTACAACCCCTCCCACCAGCGCGGTGAGCGGATCCGGCTGGTCGAGGCGCACAAGATCGCCGCCGGCTGGTACGCGGAACAGCTCGCCACCAGCCCCGAGGCCGAGACCGGCCGGGTCTTCCTGGCCGAGCGCGGCTTCGACCAGGCCGCGGCCGTCCACTTCGGCGTCGGCTACAGCCCCCAGGGCTGGGACCACCTCACCCGCTATCTGCGCGGCAAGGGGTTCACCGACAAGGAGCTGCTGCTGTCGGGGCTGTCGCAGGAGGGGCGGCGCGGGCCCATCGACCGGTTCCGGGGGCGGCTGATGTGGCCGATCCGGGACATCGGCGGCGAGGTCGTCGGCTTCGGCGCCCGCAAGCTGTACGAGGCGGACAACGGCCCCAAGTACCTCAACACGCCCGACACCGCGATCTACAAGAAGTCCCAGGTCCTGTACGGCATCGACCTCGCCAAGCAGAGCATCGCGAAGTCCAGCCGCGCGGTCGTGGTCGAGGGCTACACCGACGTCATGGCCTGTCACCTGGCCGGGGTGACGACCGCGATCGCCACCTGCGGTACGGCCTTCGGCGGCGAGCACATCAAGATCCTGCGCCGGCTGCTGATGGACAACGGCAGCGCCCGGGTGATCTTCACCTTCGACGGTGACGCGGCCGGCCAGAAGGCCGCCCTGCGCGCCTTCGAGGACGACCAGAAGTTCGCCGCCGAGACGTACATCGCCATCGCGCCCGACGGCATGGACCCCTGCGAGCTGCGCCTGGCCAAGGGCGACGAGGCGGTCGCCGACCTGGCCGAACCCCGCACCCCGCTCTTCGAGTTCGCGCTCCGCCAGATCGTGGCCCGCTACGACCTGGACACCCCGGCGGGCCGCGCGGCCGCCCTGGACGAGGCGGCGCCGATCGTCGCCCGGATCAAGAACAGCGGTGCCCAGCACGAGGTCGCCGTGGAACTGGCCGGCATGCTCGGCATCCTCGACACCCAGTTCGTGGTCAAGAGGGTGGCGCAGCTGGCCCGTTGGGCACGGGACAAGGGCGGGCGGGGTGCCGCCCCGGCCCGCGGCCCGCAACAGCCGTCGTACGACACCGGCGGCTCGCGCCCGGCCGTCTCGGGCCCCGCCCTCAATCTGCGCAACGCGGTCTACGCCACTGAGCGTGAGCTGCTGAAACTCGCCCTCCAGCGGCCCGAGTTGGTCTCCCCGGCATTCGACGCGTACGGCGTCGACGAGTTCACCGCCGCCCCGTACGCGGCCGTACGGCAGGCCGTCATGGACGCCGGCGGCGCCGAGTACGGCGTGCAGGACCCGCAGGAGTACCTGGTCCGGGTCCGTGAGGTGGCGCCCGACGACGTGGTCCGTGCCATGGTCACGGAGCTCGCCGTCGAGGCGATCATGCGCCGCACGGTCGACGAGAACTACGCGGGCGAGCAACTGGTGACCGTCCGCCGCCGGGCCGTGGACCGCCGTATCCACGAGATCCAGATCACCCTCACCCGCCTCGGCAGCGGCGGTGACCCGGCTCAACTCGCCGCCGTACAGAACGAGTTGTGGGTGCTCCAGCAGTACGGTCAGGCGTTGCGCGAGCGCGGCGTCGCCGCCCTGTGAGCCGGAGCCGGCCCGCAGGATAACCACGCGGTCACGGACCGGACGCAAAAAGTCACCGCACGCCCCTCGTGGCGGCGATGTGTCGTACCCCACACTGGGGGCGGTGCCTGAGTCCTCGGAGCGCGGCCGGCCCGTCCCGGACGGGTCCCACACCCCCGCCGTTCCACTCATCGCGTACGGGACGGACAGCGGCGAGGCCGTCGTCTCCGCCCCCGAAGTACCGCTGCCGTACCCCCTGGCAGCGATCATCCTGGAGGTCGCCCCCGTGCAGACCCAGACCCTGACCCAGACCGACAGCACGCTCACGGACGAGCCGGAAGCCGACGCCGACGCCTACGCCGGCGTGCCGCCGCAGAGCCGGCTCGCGCTCCATCCCGAGACGGAGGCGGAGCCCAAGGAGGCCGAGGGCCCGGCCGTGGAGGAACTCGCGGCCGACGCCCCGGAGACCGAGCCGGAGCCGGAGCCCGCCGCCGCGCCCCGCGTCGACGCCGGCAGTCCCTCCTCGGACCTGTTCCGGCAGTACCTGCGCGAGATCGGCCGTATCCCGCTGCTCACCGCCGCCGAGGAGGTCGAACTCGCCCGCCGCGTCGAGGCCGGCCTGTTCGCCGAGGAGAAGCTGGGCGGCGCCCCGGACCTCGACAGCGAACTGGCCCTCGACCTCGACCGGCTGGTCGTCATGGGCCGCATGGCCAAGCGCCGGCTCATCGAGGCCAACCTGCGGCTCGTCGTCTCGGTCGCCAAGCGGTACGTCGGCCGCGGCCTGACCATGCTGGACCTCGTCCAGGAGGGAAACCTGGGCCTGATCCGTGCCGTCGAGAAGTTCGACTACGCCCGTGGCTACAAGTTCTCGACGTACGCGACCTGGTGGATCCGCCAGGCCATGTCCCGTGCCCTGGCGGACCAGGCCCGGACCATCCGGGTCCCCGTCCACGTCGTGGAACTCATCAACCGGGTGGTGCGCGTCCAGCGCCGGATGCTCCAGGAGCGGGGCTACGAGCCGACGCCGGAGGAGGTCGCCGCCCACCTCGACCTCGCCCCGGAGCGGGTCGGCGAGGTGCTCCGGCTCGCCCAGGAACCGGTCTCCCTGCACGCCCCGGTCGGCGAGGAGGACGACGTGGCCCTCGGCGACCTCATCGAGGACGGCGACGCGGCGAGCCCGGTGGAGTCGGCGGCGTTCCTGCTGCTGCGCGAGCACCTGGAGGCGGTGCTGTCGACGCTCGGAGAGCGGGAGCGGAAGGTCGTACAGCTGAGGTACGGCCTGGCCGACGGCCGCCCCCGGACGCTGGAGGAGATCGGGCGCATCTTCGGCGTCACACGGGAACGGATCCGGCAGATCGAGTCGAAGACGCTCAACAAGCTCCGGGACCACGCCTTCGCGGACCAGCTGAGGGGCTACCTGGACTGAGAACCGCCCACCCCGCCACCCTCGGCGGCCGGCCCTCCCCACGCCGGCAGCGTAGGGAGAACGGGGGTGGCCGATTCCCGTCAGACGATGGGATCCCGGCAGTAGGTGTCCGGCCACCGGGCCGGCCCGACGGCGGCAGCGGCCCCGCCCTCGGGGAGGGCGGGGCCGCCGTACCGTCCGCTCGGGTGCCGCCGCCGGTCAGTCCACCTCGGCCACCGCCTGCGCGAACTGCGCCTTGTACAGCCGCGCGTACGCCCCGTCGGCCGCCAGCAGCTCGGTGTGCGCGCCCTGTTCGACGATCGAGCCGTTCTCCATCACCAGGATGGTGTCGGCGTCGCGGATCGTCGACAGCCGGTGGGCGATGACGAACGAGGTGCGTCCGTGCGCCAGCTTGGCCATCGCCTTCTGGATCAGCACCTCGGTACGGGTGTCCACCGAGGACGTCGCCTCGTCCAGGACCAGGATCGTCGGGTCGGACAGGAACGCCCGCGCGATGGTGATGAGCTGCTTCTCACCCGCGCTGACGCCGGTGCCCTCGTCGTCGATCACCGTGTCGTAGCCCTCGGGGAGGGTCCGGACGAACCGGTCGGCGTGGGCCGCCCGCGCCGCCTCCTCGATCTCGCCCCGGGTGACCTCGCGCGAGGCACCGTAGGCGATGTTCTCCGCGATCGAGCCGCCGAACAGCCAGGTGTCCTGGAGCACCATGCCGATCCCGGCCCGGAGGTCGTCCCGGGACATGTGCGTGATGTCGACGCCGTCCAGGGTGATCCGGCCGCCGGAGACGTCGTAGAACCGCATCAGCAGGTTGACCAGGGTGGTCTTGCCGGCGCCGGTCGGGCCGACGATCGCCACCGTGTGGCCCGGTTCCACCGTCAGCGAGAGGTCCTCGATGAGCGGCTTCTCCGGGTCGTACCGGAACGACACGTGCTCCAGCGCCACCCGCCCGCGCAGCTCCGCCGGACGCTCGCCCGGCACCGGGTCGGCCTCCTGCTCCTCCGCGTCGAGGAGTTCGAAGATCCGCTCGGCCGACGCGACCCCCGACTGCACCAGGTTGGCCATCGAGGCGACCTGGGTCAGCGGCATCGAGAACTGCCGGGAGTACTGGATGAACGCCTGGACGTCACCGATGGACAGCGCACCCGAGGCCACCCGCAGACCGCCGACGACCGCCACCAGAACATAGTTCAGGTTGGACACGAACATCATCAGCGGCTGCATCACCCCGCTGTTGAACTGCGCCTTGAACCCGGCCTCGTACAGTGCGTCGTTCTGCTCGGCGAACTGCTGCGCCGACTCCTGCTGCCGGCCGAAGACCTTCACCAGGGTGTGCCCGGTGTACATCTCCTCGACGTGGGCGTTGAGCTTGCCGGTGGTGCGCCACTGCTGCACGAAGTGCGGCTGTGAGCGCTTGCCGATGCGGGTGGCGACGAGGAACGACAGCGGCACGGTGGCCAGGGCCACCAGCGCCAGGATCCAGGACACCCAGAACATCACCGCGAGCACGCCGATGATGGTGAGCAGCGAGTTGATGAGCTGGCCCATCGACTGCTGCAGCGTCTGGCCGATGTTGTCGATGTCGTTGGTCGCCCGGGAGAGCACCTCGCCGCGCTGCCGCTTGTCGAAGTACGACAGCGGGAGCCGCGACAGCTTCCCCTGGACGTCCTCGCGCAGCCGGTACATCGTGCGGTTGACGGACCGGTTGACCAGCCGGGTCGCCACCGCCATCAGCAGGCCGGCGACGACGTAGGTGCCGAGCGCGAACAGCAGGACGTCGCCGACCTGGCCGAAGTCGATGCCCTTGCCGGGCGTGAAGTCGGTGCTCCCCAGCATGTCGGCGACGGCCCCCTGGCCCCGCTCGTGCATCCCCTGGAGCACCTGTTCCTTGGTGGCGCCGGCCGGCATCTGCTCGCCGATGACGCCGGCGAACACCAGGTCGGTGGCGCGGCCCAGGATCTTGGGGCCGATCACGCTGAGGGTGACGCTCGCGACCACACAGAACAGCAGCACGTAGATCGTGAGCTGTTCGGGCCTGAACCGGGCGAGAAGCCGTTTGCCCGAGTTCTTGAAGTCCATCGAGCGCTGGTCGGGGCCGCTCCCGGCCATCATGCGTCCCATGGGCCCGGCCATCAGGCGGCCTCCGCTTCCGTCAGCTGGGAGAGCACGATCTCCCGGTAGGTCTCGTTGCCGGCCATCAGTTCGTGGTGGCGGCCGGTGCCGACGACCCGTCCCTCGTCGAGGACGACGATCCGGTCGGCCTCCCTGATGGTCGCCACCCGCTGGGCGACGATGACGACGGTCGCCTCGGCCGTCTCCGCCGCGAGCGCGGCGCGCAGGGCCGCGTCGGTCGCGTAGTCGAGGGCGGAGAAGGAGTCGTCGAAGAGGTAGATCTCCGGGCGCTGCACGAGCGTGCGGGCGATGGCCAGACGCTGCCGCTGGCCGCCGGAGACGTTCGTACCGCCCTGGGCGATGGGCGCGTTCAGGCCGCCCTCCAGCTCCGCCACGAAGCCCTTGGCCTGCGCCACCTCCAGCGCGTGCCACAACTCCTCGTCGGTGGCGTCCGGGTTGCCGTACCGCAGGTTGGTCGCCACCGTTCCGGCGAACAGGTACGGCTTCTGCGGGACCATGCCGACGGTCTGCGCGAGCAGCTTCGGATCGAGGCCCGAGACGTCCTCGCCGTCCACGAGGACCTGGCCGTCCGTGGCGTCGAAGAGACGCGCGACCAGCCCGAGCAGGGTGGACTTGCCGCTTCCGGTGGAGCCGATCACGGCGGTCACCTCGCCGGGCCGGGCCACCAGGTCGACGGCCTTGAGCACCGGCTCCTCGGCACCCGGATAGCGGAAGCCCGCGCCCCGGATCTCCAGGTGCCCGTGCCGGCGCAGCTCGGTGACCGGCGCGAGCGGCGGGACGACGCTGGACTCGGTGTCCAGCACCTCCTCGATGCGCTCGGCGCAGACCTCGGCGCGCGGCACCATCATGAACATGAAGGTGGCCATCATCACGGACATCACGATCTGCATCAGGTAGGCGAGGAACGCCGTCAGGTCGCCGATCGCCATGTCACCGCTGGCGATGCGGTGGGCGCCGAACCAGACCACGGCGATCGACGACACGTTCACCGTCGTCATGACGATGGGGAACATCAGCGCCAGCATGTTGCCGGTGGCCAGCTGCATCTCGGTGAGGTCCTTGTTGGACTTCCCGAACCGGCCCTGCTCGTACTCGTCGCGGACGAACGCGCGGATCACCCGGTTGCCGGTGATCTGCTCGCGCAGCACCCGGTTCACCGTGTCGAGGCGCACCTGCATGGCCCGGAACAGCGGACGCAGCCGGCGCACGATCAGGGTCACCGAGACACCGAGCACGGGGACGACGGCGACCAGTACCCCGGACAGCGGGACGTCCAGGCCGAGGGCGAGCACGATGCCCCCGACACACATGATGGGCGCCGACACCATCAGCGTGAACGTCATCAGGACCAGCATCTGGACCTGCTGTACGTCGTTGGTCGTACGGGTGATGAGAGAGGGCGCTCCGAAGTGACCCACCTCACGTGAGGAGAAGGACTGCACCCGGTCGAAGACGGCGGCGCGCACATCCCGGCCGAGCGCCGACGCGGTCCTGGCGCCGTAGTAGACGGCACCGATGTTGCACACCACCTGCGCGAGCGAGATGCCGATCATCAGGGCGCCGAACGACAGGATGTAGTCCGTGTCACCCTTCACGACCCCGTTGTCGATGATGTGTGCGTTGAGCGTGGGCAGGTAGAGAGTGGCGCAGGTCTGCAGCAGCTGCAGCAGCACCAGGATCGAGATGGGTTTCCTGTAGGGCCTGAGATAGGTCCGCAGAAGTCGTATGAGCACGCTACGTCTCTCGGAGTCGGCGGTGGGGGCGGGTTCGCTTGCCCGGATGGCGGGATCGCTTGCCCTAGGCCCCTATCGTCCGACACTCCACCCGCGTTACCTCAACCCATTAACCCGGCAGCGGACGGGCGCTTCGCGGTGTTAAGCGCGGAACGCCCCGGGATGGGTCTGCTCCCGCACCGACACGAACTGCTGCCGCACCGCCTGCCCGACGGCCAGCTCGTCCCCGGGCTCCAGCACCTGGGCCGCGGCCCCCTGCCAGACGGGCGGGGTGCGCGGATCCAGGGTCCCCTGCGAGACCCCGAGCGCCCAGGCCGCCTGCCGGGCCGCCCCGATCGCCGCGTAGTCCGCCGGCTGCGGTACGACGACCTGCGCGCCGAACAGCATCGGTGCCGCCGCCTGTACGGCCGGCAGCTCGGCGGCCTGTCCCAGCAGGAAGATCCGCCGCACCTCCACACCCCGGCCGCGCAGTACGTCCAGCGCGTCGGCGAGCCCGCACAGCATGCCCTCGAAGGCGGCCCGCGCGAGGTGTTCGGCCTTCATCGACTCCCGGCGCAGCCCGGCCAGCGTCCCGGCGGTGTGCGGCAGGTTCGGGGTCCGCTCGCCCTCCAGGTACGGCAGCATGACCAGCCCGTGCGAGCCGGGCGTCGACTTCATCGCCAGGTCGGAGAGGCCCTCCAGATCGGACAGCCCGAGCAGTTCGGCGGTCCCGCGCAGGGTCCGTACGGCGTTCAGGGTGGTCACCACCGGCAGGTGCATCCCGGTGGCGTCGGCGAGCGAGGTGATCATCCCGGAGGTGTCGGCGAGCGCCTCCGGGTGCACGGCCATCACCGACCCGGACGCGCCCAGGGACACCACGGCGTCCCCGAAGCCCAGCCCCAGTCCGAAGGCGGCGGCCATGGTCTCGCCGGTCCCCGCGGAGATCAGCAGTCCCTCCGGAGTCGTACCGGCCGCGTCCGAGGGCCCGATCACCTCGGGCAGCATGGCCTGATGGCCGAGGGCCAGTTCGACGAGGTCGGGACGGTAGCCGCCGGTGGCGGCCGACCAGTACCCGGTCCCGGAGGCGCCGCCGCGATCGGTGGTCCTCCTGACCGGCCGCCCCAGCAGTTGCCACACCAGCCAGTCGTGGGCCTGCAGCAGTCCGGCGGTCCGCCGGGCGTTCTCCTGCTCGGCCTTCGCCAGCCAGCGCAGCTTGGTCACCGGCTGCGCGGCCTGCGGCACGCACCCCACCGCCTGCGCCCAGGCCTCCCGGCCGCCGAGCGCGTCGATGAGATCGGCCGCCGCGACCTGGGCGCGGCGGTCGCCGCCGACGATCGCCGGGCGGACGGTGTTGCCCTGGGCGTCCAGCGGGATCAGCGCGTTCTGCTGCGCGGAGACGCCGATGGCCTGCACGCCCTCCAGGAGCCCGCCGCCGGCGGCCTCGCCGAGCGAGAGCAGCCAGGCCTGCGGATCGACATCGCTGGGGCGTGCCGCGCCGTCCGGCGTGTCGAGCGGGTGCGGTGCGTATCCCTGGCGGAGCACCGCACCCGTGTCCGTGTCGCAGACCACGATGCGAGTGAAATCCGGTGAGCTGTCCAACCCGGCGACTATCCCCATGGCGGGAATTCTGCCCCACGCGCCGCCGTGGTTCGGCCGAGGGCGCCGCCCGCGTTCGCGGGGACCGGCGGGTGCGGACGTGCCGAGACCGGCCGGCCGGTGCCCGGCGCCCCTCGGGTCCGCCGCCCCGACGGCGTTACGTGTTGCTGGTGCCCCAGTCGTCCGCCGCTGCTCCGTTGGGGTTGCGTTCGCGCAGGGCGCGGACCCGGGCGGCCACCGAGTCGGGCACGTGGTCCCCGACCTTCGCGCCGACCGAGTGGAACGCCTTGCCCGCGTAGAGCCGGCCCTGCTGGGCGGCGGTCTCGGCGGTGTTGCGGACCGCCGGGTTCTGGGCGACCTGGCGGGCGGACTTCTTCAGCTGCTCGTATCGCTCGCGTCCGGCCCTGGTACCCAGCACGTAGCCAAGAGCGAGCCCGGCGACGAACGTGAGCTTGTAGCGCATGGCGGCCACCCTTCCCTCGGGGGGAGTCTCGTCGGGGAGTACCGATTGGCGGAGCACCCCCCTGCTTGCGCTAATGTATGTGTCGCAGCGAGCGGGCGCCCCCTGGCGAATACCCAGGTAGGTACGTTCGATGCAACGAGGCATTCCTCCGTAGCTCAATTGGCAGAGCAGCCGGCTGTTAACCGGCAGGTTACTGGTTCGAGTCCAGTCGGGGGAGCTCGGTCCTCCGTAGCTCAATTGGCAGAGCAGCCGGCTGTTAACCGGCAGGTTACTGGTTCGAGTCCAGTCGGGGGAGCATGCTGAACGAGGACCCCTGCGGGGGTCCTTTTTCATGTCCGTTGCGAGTCCGCGGGAACCGCTGGGCCTGCGCCGATGTCCTCAAGGTCGTGAGCATCGCGGAAGCCGACCATCCGAAGCAGGAGATCGTATGAGCGGCTATGCTGCGGCAGACGGCGCGCACACTTGTACGCGACACGCCGCTATGGGGCGGTAGCTCAGCCGGTTAGAGCAGCGGACTCATAATCCGTCGGCCGTGGGTTCGAGTCCCACCCGCCCCACCATCGCAGGTCTCTGAGCTGCGGAAACGTTCATTTTCGGGTGTCGGAGCGTCAACTTTGCCTGAACGGACTGAATCCGCTGCTCGCGGGTTCGGTGTCGTAGCCGGCCGAGCTGGCCTGACCTGCGGAGATGCGCTGGCGTCCCGGTTCGGGAAGTCGCCGGGTGCGGCTGACGCGGGCGGTTGGAAAACGAATTCGGGACGCTCGCAGGACGCAAGGAGGCGGAAGCCGCTGTTCCGTTGCGTGTCTTCGACGCCTGCCAGGGGTGGGCCGGGGCATCGGAACGGCGGGTGGCAGGACGTTGTGTCTGGGTTTCCTGATCACAGAGCCGCTGCTGAGGTCGGTCCGGAGCGGGGGTACAGCCCGTACCGGACACGGTCCGGAGACTTCTCGATGAGTCGTGCCACGGGGCTCGAGTCGTGGCGGCGAGGTACGTCGAGGTTGCGGTCCCCGCGCGGCGACCGCTCTCGTGGCGGCGCTCCGCGCCCTCGGCTTCGACACATCCAAGGGGCTCCTGCAGATGGGGGCCAGGGCCCGTCCCGTCAGCGGAGATGGCCCCGGACAGGCCCTGGCGTGTTCGGGGGTCACGGGTTGCGGGGGAGAGCACCTGGGGACGATCCCGTCGCCGTCCGTCGGTTCGGGCGCAGCAGGGCCGCGGTGTCCGGCTGAAGCGGTCCATCCGTGCTCAGTGGTTCTGCGGTGCCCCGCGTGTGCGGGACCGATCTGCTGATCGGGATCTATCCAGCCGGGTGCAACACCGGTATGACGCCCGCACAAGCCCGCCCGCGACGTCTGCGACGGCGAGAAGGGCACCACCCCGGCCGGGTGCGTGACGCCTTCGCGTACCCGCTTGCCGGCCCGGTAGGCGGACTGGCGGCACGCGGGCCGGCAGTGGAGGGAGTCACGGCGGCGACCATGCCTGTTTTCGACAGGGTGTTGGTGTCTCGGAGCCACTCGGCAGCGAGATCGGGAGCCGCCGTATGGACACCGGAATCGAGAGAGGCGTCTCTTGAGCGGGTGTGACATGCCGCCGTTGGCGTAATCGGCTCGTCGGGTCGGTCGGCCGCGTCAGGCGGTGCGGATTGGCGGTCGTATCAGGAGTCCGTGTGCACCGATCACGTGATTGGGCCTTCCAGCGGATCCGTCAAGGGCGGGGGCGGCTGTGACGGCAGGAGAGCCGCAGCCCGAGAAGGGCGCGGCGGACCGGTCGGAAGGATTCGGTGAGCGGCTGCTGGGCGTGTTGCTGGACCGGGCCCACGAGATGCCGCCGCATCTGATCGCCCCGCTGATCGTGGACGTGGTGGGCCGGGTCGGGGGCCGTGACGTCTCGGTCCTCCTGCAGGACTACGAACAACTGATGCTGGTGCCGCTTCCGGGTAGGCGGCTGACCGTCGGCGAGCGCGCGCCCGTTGACGGCTCCCCCGCCGGCAGGGCCTTCCGGAGCGGAACCCCCGTCGAGGTGCCGCAGGCAGACGGCGTACGGATCCACCTGCCGTTGCTGGACGGCAGCGACCAGGTGGGGGGTGCTGGCGCTCACCCTGGACACCGTCGACGACGACCGGCGGCTGCTGCACCGACTGGCCTGCCTGGCCGCCCACATGCTGGTCACCAAGAACAGCTACACCGACCAGTTCTTCCAGACCCGACGGCGCGAGCCGATGAGCGTGGCCGCGGAGATCCAGTGGTCCCTGCTGCCCCCGCTGTCGATGTCCACCCCGCAGGTCGCGGTGGCCGGCATCCTCGAACCCGCCTACGAGGTCGCGGGCGACAGCTTCGACTACGCCCTCAACGACGACATCCTGCACGTCGCCACGGTCGATGCGATGGGCCACGGCCTGGAAGCCGCCACCATGGCGACCGTCGCCATCGGCGCCTACCGGCACGCCCGGCGTACCGCCGTCGGGCTGTCCGGGATCTACGCGTTCATGGACCGGGCCATCGCCGGGCAGTTCGGGCCCGAGCACTTCGTCACCGCACAGATGATGCGCCTGAACGTCGCGACAGGCCGACTGCAATGGGTCAACGCCGGTCACCCCGCGCCGCTCCTGATTCGCGACCACCAGGTCGTACGGCAACTGCACAGCCCCACCACCTTGCCGGTCGGCTTCGGCGGCGACGAGCCCCAGCTCAGCGAGCAGACGCTCCAGGTCGGAGACCGGGTGCTGTGCTTCACCGACGGCCTGATCGAGGAGCACGACGCCCGCGGCGAGCAGTTCGGCGAGGAGCAACTCATCGCCTGGGTCAACCGCATCGAGCACGCCGAGGAAGGGGTTCGGGCGGTGGTGCGCTCCCTTTCCCGCACCCTGATCCGGGAGCGAGGCGGGATCACCAGCGACGACGCGACCCTCTTCCTGATCGAGTGGCGCGGGGGTGCCGCCGACCACCTTGCCACCCTGTCATGAGGTGTCTTCGAACTTGACGGGGTGTCAGCCACGGCGGACCTCCCGTGAACCTTGGCGGACGGTCGAACGGCCCTGGCCGGCCGGATCGCGGCGAGGCGGCCGGCGGGCGCGCGTCGGCGGCGCCCCCCACCTGCTTCGCAGACCCGGAACGAGCCGATACCGCCCGACAGGTGGTGCGCCGCCGGCGATGGCTCCGGCATCTCACGCGAGAAAGCCGCGAGGTCTATCGTGAAGGTATGAGCGTGTTCATCAAACTGGTGGAGAACCGGCCCCCCAAGGAATACGCGGAGCCGGCGGCAGCAGATATCTCCTACGACGACATCACCGAAGGTGAGTCGCCCGCCACATACGAGTACGACCTGCTTCCGAGCGGCGCATTGCGGATCCTCAGGGTGACCAAAGGCGAAGCCGCCGTCGTCGAATCGATCTACGCCCCCGGACTCTGGTTCCGTGTCCGGGGGCAGTGGCGCATCAATGCGGAATAGCAAGCCCCTTGCCGACGGTTGCGCGCGTACCGGCTTCTGGGCCCGGTCGTCGGTACTCGAGGTCCGAGCAGAATGTGCTCATGCTTCGCGTCATCCTAAGGAATCGCGTCGGAAACTACCTTGCAGGGGTACCATGGATGGTGGGTTGCGCACTCTCACGTGTTGCGCCTGAAAGGACGGCCCCGGCGGTTTCACCGGGGCCGTTTGGGGGATCACGCCGAGCGTGCCGGTGCGGTCACGACTCGGCGTAGAACCACTCGGTCCCGGCCGGCGCCGTGAGGCTGGTGAGGTACTTCGACTGCGCCGCTGTGGCCGGCACGGGACCCCTACCAGCCCGTAGGAGCCGGTCCTGCTCCGGGGCAGCACGGTAGACCCGGCAGGGATGGCATGGGCGGCGAGCCAGGCCTGCCCGCGCCCGCAGTGGGCGGCGTCGCCGATCCCGACACCGCCGCGGTGTCCCACCGGGCCCGGCCCCCGACAGAGGTCGTCACGCTCACGGTGCGCGGGGAACCGGAAAGAAAACCCGTGCTGCGGCCAGCCACCGGGCGCCCCCCCCGGCCACAGGTGTCACGCACGGTCATTCTCATGAACGGTCATCTGCGAGAGTTCTGCGAGAGCCGGGAAGTGATCACATTTTCCGCGGGCCGCCGTTCGCGAAAGTCCTCTCGAAACCGACATGTTGTGCGAGGTGCTTCTGGGAGACTGCCGCCATGGATCTCCCGCCGGTCAGGCCGCATTGGCGGTAGAGCGTCACAACTGACCGAACCGTGTTCTTCGCCGTCCTCACCGTCGCCGGTCAGATCGAGCGCAACTGCATTCGGAGAAGAACCTCGAAAGGCCGGGTCACCTCAGCGGCCAAAGGAAACCACGGCGGACACCCCAAGATCATCGACGACGACATGCTCATTGCGAAGAAGCTCACCCTCAAGACCGGGAAGAACGCGGGCAAGAACCCCTCGGTCGGCCAACGACCTGGTCCTATTCAGGTTTGGGTGTGGTGGCGATGAGGATCTGAGCGGCCTCGGTGATGTTGTCGGCGCGGACGGCGCGGGCCATCGCCTCGCGGGCGGCGTCGGCGGTGGTGTCCGGGGGAACCACCAACAGGGCGAAGTGGTCGTTGTGGCCCCGGGTGATGAGGACGGTGTTGTCGCCGACCGGGTCGGAGTCGAGGTGCACGACCTGGTCGTCGATGACCAGGCGAGTCGGGAGGCCGTTCCAGGCGGCCGCGTCCACGCCCACGCGGGTGATCGGTCCAAGATGCCCGGTCAACACGCTGATCAGCGCGGGCAGCTCGGTCTCGATGTCGCGGGTACGGGGCCACCACGCGCCGTCCAGGAGTCCCTCCCGGGACCGCGTGGTCTCCAGCCGCAGCAGGGCCGTACCCGGTTCGACCGCCTGGTGGATCGCGTCCGGCAGCAGCAGCCGGGGCGGGTGGGGAAGGTCGGTGTCAGCCATGTGAGTCTGCCCGTCTCTGGGGTGCGGCGGTGCGTCGTCGCAGTTCGCGGCCGACGCCGGTGCCTGCCCCCGACGTGCACGAGCCCGCCGTCGTTTCACGATACTCCCGCCGCCCGATCCGGCATCCGCCGGAAAATACCTGGTCACGGCGGTCAAGGTTCGCCGAACAGGCGTACAGTGAAAGCACCGGAGGTACTTCGCACACCGGCTTTCACGCGGGTGTCATCTCCGGCGAACACGAAAAACCGGGCTGCCGACGGGCAGCCCGGGGGCAGGTCCGCATCATGACCACGACCCTCGACCGGACCGCGCCCCGCGACCTCGCCGCAGAGCTTCCGGCACGCTTGTCCCTCACCCCGAAGACCACGCTCGCCGGCCAGCTGGACGGGGCCTGGTGGCCCTACTCCCGCGACCTCGAAGCCGAGCTTCCACGGCTCGCCGCCGCCCTGGAGATTCCCTGGGGCCGCATCACGCGCGTGACCGTGAACCCCACCCGCTGGCCCGTCGTGCCGCACACGGTTGCTGTTGGCGGGCGCATGCTGCACGTGGGCTGGTTCACAGAACAGGACCCCGACAAGCTCATCCTGCTCTCCTACACCGTCGGGCGCTGGGACCTCCTCGTCGTCCCGCCCGAGACCGCACCCGCGGCCGCGGCCCGGCTGATGTCCGCCGCAGCGATCCCGGGCAGCGTCCTCACCGCGGGCGTCCTGATGAGCAACGAGGCCGTCATGGGGCGCGGCATCCGTGACGCCGTGCTCCGGGAGGCCACCTGGGAGGGCGAAGGCGGGGCCTGCATGTCCCCCTTCGGGGTGCCAATGCGGCGAAGGGCCCTCCCACTGTCCGGAAACGGCCGGAGGTGACAGTCATCGCGGTGATCGTCCTCGCGATCGGTATCGGGATGCGCCCGATCCACCTGCTCAATGCCCAGCACGGCGCACGGATCGCGGCCTACCACTTCAGCGACCCCCCCTGCCGGGACCTCCCGGCTTCTCGCCCACCCCGAAGGGAACACGCCCACGTGAAGTACATCGAGACCCAGACACCGGCATCGCTCGGGCACGCCGAGGTACGGATCATCGCGCACACGCCCCAAGCCGCCCGAGCGGTCGCGGAGGCGCTTCGCCACTGCTTCGCCGGAGCGGAACAGCGCAGCTATCCCGGCCCGGACGGCGCCACCCGCCTCCACCTCACCGTGGACACGGCAACACCCGCCGGCCCCGCCCGCTCCTGGCTGGCCGCCAGCCGGAGCTCCGTCGGCACCGGCGCCCACGCCGACGAGACCTGAGAGCCCCCACGGGCCCCGGAACCCGCCCCGCACAGGGAAGGACGCGGTCACCGCCTCGTCGTGCCAGGGGCCAGTGGTACAGCCGTTGGCGCCAGGCATTTGATCTTGGGGATTCGGAGACCGGACTGGAGCACTGGCTACCCACCCGCCAGGCCCTTCACGTGTGCGCGAGGGCCTTCGGTCGTGTTCTTCCTCCTCGGCCTTCGTGTGCCGGATTTCCCTGCGCTCCGGTGATCCCCGCGCGCTTGGGGGACGATCCACCTGCCCTGCAAGGGTCGGAAGACACTGACAAGGGCTGAGAAGGGGGGAGATGTCAAATCCCGTCTGAGCTGGGAAGACGGCCAAGATTGGCATCGATCGACAAGGATCGCCAAGATCCCCGATGGACCCGTATTCCGTCGGCCGCGGGTTCGAGTCCCACCACCCGCCACACTGCGCAGGGCTTTGACCTGGGGAGACGTTTCATCTGGCGTGCGGATGCAGGACTTTGAGCTGCGAGGCTGGATCCGCTGCTCGTGAGTTCAACTCTGGGGCCGTCAGTGTGTGTTGGGATCGCTTCGACCTGCGCAGACGTATCGGCCTGTGGCCGGAGAATGGCGTCGTGGGTGGGCTGTGCGAGCGTCTGGACGTCGGATTCTGGACGCCGGCTGGATGCGAGGATCCGGCAGTGGTGTCGCCCGCTGACCTTTGTGGTCGGGAGACGGCCCAGGCGGCAGGGTCGGTCAGAAGCTCGGCGCCCGTCGGCACCGCGCGAGCTTTACTGCCTGAGGTCGATCGTGCGGACCGGCTGCCCTGTCCTGCGGGCGATGGTTTCGAAGTCCCTGTCGTAGTGGAGGAGGGTGAGTCCCGCTTCTTCCGCGGCTGCGGCGACCAGGAGGTCCACCGGGCCCGCACTGCGGTGTTCTCCCTTGGCGGTCAGCTGTTCCTGGATGACGCGGGAGCGGCGGTAGACGCCGTCGGGCATGGGGCACCAGGCGTAGTGGGCGTCGAGTGCGGCCTTCAAGCGGGCGCGGTCCGTGGCCGAACGGGCTGAGTAGAGGACTTCCAGTTCGGTGAGGTCGCAGATCGCGACGAGGCCGGCGGCGATCCTGTCGTCCCATTCGGCCGTGTTCTGGCGGAGCAGGACGCGCGCAAGGGCGGAGGTGTCGATGAGGTAGTCGGCGACTGTCACTCGTGCGCTCCGGCGTCGCGGTCATCGTCCGCCGCGCCCGCGCTCGTGGGGCGGTATGCGCTCTTGTCCAGCAGCAGGCCGATGTCCAGAGCGCCCTCGGCCACCAGTTCACGGGCTTCGTCGAGTGAGCGCAGGCGCCGGTAGCGGGCCGTGACTTCCCGCAGAGCTGTGTTGATGGTGTCGCGTTTGGTGGTGGTGCCGAGTTCTCTGGCGGCTGCTTCCAGTGCCTCGTCGTCGAGATCGATGACCGTCCGGCTCATGGTGGCCTCCTCCATCTGCGTGTATCAGGTGAAGTGTATCAAGATACAAGATCGTTTGTATATTCTGACGTGCGCGTCACAACCGTTCGTGTGGGCCAGGGACTGGCCGATCGGCGGGGAGTGGAGTTCGGGCAGGCCCTGGCGGATCGAGGCGATATTCCAGGACGGGGCGGAGGGCTCGGCCCGCGTGTCTCGGGATCGAAGCGGGTGTGAAGGCGCGTGCTGTTCGCGCCTGGGCTGTCTTCCGCCTGCGGGCCACCGCCCGGAGTTGCCCGGTGACGATCGGAGGGGGCCGGACGGTTCTCATGTCAGGATCTGCGAGCGTCGCGAGGTGCCCACCTGATGGTCGCTGTACGGTGACGGCGCTGTAGAAGGCTGCTTCGCCGCGCAGTCGGCTCAGGCCGAGAGAGATTCGATGTGACGGGCCTCTTCGCGGGCGCCGATGCGATCAGGAGCCCGGCTGACTTGAGTTCGAAGCGGTCCGGGGGTGTGGCCGGCCCGCCGGTCCAGCAGGAGCAGTCCCGTTACGGCGATTCTCACCTTGGCGAGAGCGGGATCGTGCTCCAGTTCCTGGTGGGCCGGCTCGAGATCGCGGATAGGGGATTCCCGAATGTCCCCGCGCGGCGCGATGTCCGCCTGCTTGGTGCAGGTCACTCGGGTGCGGACGGTGTCGGTGAGGGCTCGCGGTGCGTCCTCGCGCCGGCCGGCGAAGAAGTGCAGGCGGGCCTTGTTGACGTACTGTCAAATATGAATGCAGGGACGGGAGTTGATGACCGCAGGGCGATATCGAAAGAACGTACGCGCCCCAATCCCGCGGTGTAGCTTCTACCCGTCAGTAGAGGCTTGAGCAAGGGGGGACGTATGGTTGCCTCTCCGCGGACCGACAAGTTCGCCGCCCACCTCCGGATGCTGAAGGACCGCAGCGGCCGGGGGTACGACCGTCTCGGGAAGGAGGCGGGCGTCAGCGGTTCCAGCCTGCATCGGTACTGCTCGGGGCTCAGCGTTCCGGCGGACTACCGGGTGGTGCACGCCTTCGCCAAGGTGTGCGGCGCGAGCGCGGAGGAGCTCCGCGAACTCCACCGGCTGTGGGCGCTGGCGGACACCGACCGGGACGTACCGGCCGCGACCGTCAAGGAGGACCCGGAGCCCGAGGCGGGGGTGGCGGCCGACGGGGCGGAGGTGCCTGCCGCGGAGGTGCCGGCGAGCCCGGCGCCGGGTGATGTCACCCCGGCGGAGACCGTCCCTGAAAGGACCGCGAAGCCGCGGCGGTACCGGTTCCCGGACAAGCTGTCCTCACGTTCCGCGATACTGGCCGCCGTTGCCGCGGTGGTGCTGGTGGCCGGGTTCGTGTGGATGCCGGTCGGAAGCATCGCCGGTGACGCGCCGGCGACCGACGGCGAGCTGCTGTACTCCCCTGCCTGCAAGTCGGTGAGCATGGGGCAGCACGACGAGTGCGTGCGGGAGGTGCAGACCCTGTTGACGCGGGCCGAGGGGAGGCTCGCCATCGACGGGGACTTCGGGCCGGAGACCCTGCGCCGGCTGACCGCGTTCCAGGTGCTCGCGGGTCTGCCCGCCACCAACGTGGTCGACGACGCCACCAAGAAGGCGCTCTACGCGCGGAAGGTGAGCATGACCACGTGGTCGTCGGCGAGGGTGGCGAAACGGGTCCGTGAGGTGTTCGTCGAAGATCCCGGGACCGCCGTGGCCGTGGCCCGCTGCGCGTCCTTCCTCGACCCGCTGTACGTACTGCCCAACACCAACGGCAGCCGCAACTGGGGCGTGTTCCAGATCTCCGACGCGCGCCTGCGGGAACTCCACGGCACCCCGCTGCGGGCGTTCGACCCGGACTGGAACATCAGGGCGGCCCATCGCCTGTGGAGCGTACGGCACGACTTCCACGACTGGCCCTCCTGCGAGGCGGCGCTGAAGAGCACGTCCCACAGCACGCCCGTACCGAAGAGATGAAGCCCGGAGCTCCGGGTACCGAAGCGGCGGTACCCGGAGCTCCGCTCCCCCGGGAGCGCGATCAGACCGTGCCGTTCTCCCACCACCAGGCGCGGCCGAGGTCGGCCCGGCTGTCGACGTGCTGGTGGTCGACGGTGTACGTCTCCAGCCCGGAGAACCCGCAGGTCTCCGCCTTCTGGTAGACGGTCTTGGTGGCCACGCCGGACACGTCCAGGTCGGCGGCCGTGCCGTACAGGTGCATGCTGTCGCTCGCGCCGCCGATGTCGGCGTTGTGCGCGATGCTGCGGAAGCCGGAGTTGACCGTGATCGGCTTGTCGCCGAGCTTCTTGCGCAGCGCCTCCAGCTTGTACATGCAGCGGCGGACGTTCTCCTTCACCTGCGACGCGCTCAGCTTGCCGCCGTTGAAGGTGCCGTCCGTCTGGTTGTAGAACTCGCTCCAGTTGAAGTGCAGCGTGGAACCGTCCGACTGCTCCAGCGAGTTGAGCTTGGCCTGGGTGTTGGGTCCGACCTCGGCGTCGACGCTGAGGCCGTAGGCCGCCTGGAACCGGCGCACGGCGGCCGCCGTACCGGGGCCGAACTCCCCGTCTATGCCCACCCGGCTCTGGCTGGCGCTGTCCGCGGCCCAGCCCGCGACCCGGATCTGCAGTTCCGTCACGTCGGCGCCCGTCGCGCCCTGGGTCAGCGTGCGCGACCACGAATAGGCCTGCGCGACACCCGGGAACAGCAGCTGGCCGAAGGCGACGCCGGCACCGGCGGCCAGCGTGCCGCGCAGCATGGTGCGGCGGTCGATGGGGCGGAAGGAGGAAGACATGGTCGTCCTTTCGGGAAGAGGCGCGAAGAGGAGGGGTCAGTAGGCGATCTGGAAGGTCACGTTCTGCGCGTCGGTGTCGTAGGCGTGCACGCGCAGGACGAAGTGGGTGCCGTCCAGGACGTCGGTGGCGACGGTCCCCCACTCGGTACCGTGGGTGGTGTACGCGTCGCCGTTGTTGCACTTGGTGGTGTGGTCGGTGAACACCACGCAGGCGTCCAGGTACACGCCCGGCTCGTCCGTGACGAGCCGCAGGTTGATGTCGTTGCACCGCGAGGACGTGGTGTAGGTGCCGTACTCCTTGGCGGCCGCCTGGTAGTGGTACGTCAGGGTCTTCGCGCCGCCGTAGCAGCTGGTGGCGGCGGCCGAGGTCCCTGCGGAGGCGGGCGCGACGCCCGCTCCCAGCAGGGCGGCCGCGGCGATCAGGGCCGCGGGCAGGATCCTGCTCCGGACCATGGTGGTCTCCGTTCCGTGCGAGGGCAGAGGACGAGGGTCAGAAGGCGATCTGTACGACGGCGTCGTCGCCCTCCAGGGGCACGCCGTTGGGCACCGTGAACTTGGTGCCGTCCAGGACGTCGGTGGCGATGGTCGTCCAGCCGCGGCCGACCTTGGTCCAGCGGTTGCAGACGCCGGTCTTCGCGAACTTCACGCAGGCGTTCACGTACTCCGCGGTTCCGCCGGTGACCCGCATGTTGATGTCGGTGCAGCGGCTGGTGGTCCAGTAGGGGCCGAAGTCGAGGACGTCCCCGTAGCGCACGGTGACGGCCCCGCCGTAGCAGCTCGTGGCCGCCGTGGCGGCCGAGGCGGTGTGTGCGGGAGCGGTGAAGCCCACGGTGACGAACAGCGCGACCAGGGACGCGCGTGCGAACCGGGTGGGCCGGGTGGTCCGGGTGGTCATCGGGATCCTCCTTGGTACGGCCGGGATCAGCGGTTGGCCAGCCGGTCGAGGTCGGCCTGGGTGCCGTTGAACACGTCCGCGGTCGCCGGTGCCTTGATGCCCGGGAACAGCGCCGCGTCGGTGTACTGCCACATCGCCCAGGTCGTCGAGCCGTTCGGTACCGGCGGCTGGGTGATCGACTGGCGGTAGTCCGCGAGTTGCAGCGGATACCGGGCGAAGGCGGTGGTCGAACCCAGGCAGTCGTCCAGGAAGGACTTCTGGGTGTAGATGATCGGCGTGCGGCCGAAGGCCGCCTCCACCTTGTCGAGCCAGGCCCTGGCGTCGGCCACCGTGCCGTAGGTGGGGCAGCGCCCGCTGCCGTCGTCCATGCGCTCCAGGTCGAACACCGGCGGCAGGTCGCCCGTCCGCTGCCCGGTGTAGCCGGTCGCCTGCACGGCGGCGATGAACCGGTCGGCCTGCGCGGCACCGGTGCCGGCCGCGGTGCCCGTGTAGAAGTGGTAGGGCGCGACGGCCAGCCCCGCCGCCCTGGCCGCCGGGAGGTCGGTGGCGAGGTATTCGTCGGTGACGTTCAGCCCGCGGGTGGCCTTGACCGTCGCGAACTCGGCCCCCGAGGCCCTGACGGCCTTCCAGTCGATCGGCGCGCCGCCGGGGTGCTGGTACTTGGCGGTGTCCAGTCCGTCGACCGGGTGGCCGGCCGGGCGCGGTGGCGTGCAGTACGCCTGACGACTGGACCAGTCCACCAGTTTCGCCCAGGTGTTGGGGCCCACGACGCCGTCGGCACCGAGGTTGGCGCAGTGCTGGAACTCGATGACCCGGCTCTCGGTGCCGCCCCCGAAGTCACCGTCGATCGTCAGCGGCGGGTAGTGGAAGGGCTCCATGGCCAGGTTCAGCCGGCACTGCGCCTCCTCGACCTCGGTGCCCTTCGCGCCCTTCTGCAGGCTCGGCCGGGTGTCGGTGTGGCCGCACACGGCCGCCTGTGCCGTGCCCGGCGTGCCCCGGGTCGCGCAGGTGTGCGGTTGTGCGGCCCAGGTGTTCAGCGCCGCCCAGGTCTGCGGGCCGAGCACGCCGTCCGCGTCCAGGCCGGCGCACCGCTGGAACTCCTCGACCCGCGTCTCCGTCGCCGGTCCGAACGAGCCGTCCGCCGCGATCGGCGTGTACTGGCTCGGCTTGGTCGCCAGATTGAGTTCGCACTGAGCCTCGACGGCCGGGTCTCCCGTCGATCCCTGCCGCAGGGTGGGCTGTGCGCTGGTGTGCCCGCAGACCGAGACCGCGGCGGCCGCGGCGGACTCCGCCGCCTGTGCCGCGTGTGCCGCCTGTACCGCCGTCGGCCCGTACAGGGGCAGGACCGCTGCCACGGCGAGGGTCAGACCCCGCAGAAGCGTCCTCTGTCCCATCTGGTGTTCCCCCTCAGGTTGGTGGCCGGGAGCTCCCGGCAGGGATCAGGCTGGCAGGGCTCGTCCCGAACGGGCCCGGCTTCTCTTCGGCCGGGACGCCGGGACAGTGGCACGCCTGTGATCTGCGGGGACGGATCACCGCTGGGATGCGCCTGGGACGGGGCGGCGCAGACCGGGGGCAACCGGGACCGGCTCTCGTGTGTCTAGTCGGCATGACCCGTCATCAGGCCTGCCGTACGGAGCCGGTGAGGCCGTCGATCCCGAGGGGGAGTCCATGCGTGTGCGTGCGGCCGTCGTGCTGTTGTCCCTTGCCGCTTGTTCCTACACGTCCGTGGTTCCGGCAGCCGCCCGGGCGGACGCCGCGACCGCGTCGGGCGGTACGGCGTTCTCGGACGTCGTCGTCAACGGCGGCAGGCCCGTCGTACTCGGCCTGACCACCAGGAGGACCGTGACCATCAGCTGGACGGCCGCGGACCCGGACGGCGTCGCCGCGTCCTGGGCCTATCTGTGGCACGGTCCGAACACCGACGACGCCGACGGCATCCTGCCGCTCTACCCGCAGCCGGGAACGTGCACGGCGGCCTCCGCCGACCGCACCACCGTCACCTGCAAGGTGAGTTTCGCCGTGGACGCCGCACGGGACTTCCGCCACAACGCTCTCGCCGGCACCTGGAAGGTGCTCGCCGGGGCGCAGGACACCGGCGACGACTGGACGGAGACCGACGTCGCCGGCACGGCCCGGGTCCAGCGGCTGGCCAGGGTGACGGTGAACGCCGCGCCCGAGCCGGTGAAGAAGGGCAGGACCGTCACGGTCACCGGCGGGCTCACCCGCGCCGACTGGGAGAGCGGCGGCTACGCCGGCTACCGGGGACAGCCGGTACGGCTGCAGTTCCGCAAGAAGGGCAGTTCCACGTACACCACCCTGAAGACCGTCACCAGTGGCAGCCGCGGCGCGCTGCGGACCACCACCACGGCGCGGACGGACGGCTTCTTCCGCTTCCTCTTCCCCGGCACCGCCACCACCGGTCCGGCCACCGCCGCGGGCGACTTCGTCGACGTCAGGTGAGCGAGCGCCCCCGGCGGACGGGATCCGCCGGGGGCGTGGCGGAGCACTCCGGGACGTGCCCGCGGCCGCCCGGACCCGGGCCGAAGCCGATCACCCTGCGACATAAAGGAACAGGCAATGTCTTTTGCCTGAATCGCTCGTTACGGAACGGGAAAGGCTCTTCCGCCCTCCTCCTGTGCGTAGGGCATACGCACGGGCAGGGAAGTCAGGGACTGAACGACATGGGTTTGACCAGTCGAACGACCGTATACGCGACGGTGGCGCTGGCCGCCCTCTGTGTGGCGCTGCTGGTCTGGCTGTGGCCGCGCTTCGCCAGGCCGGGGCTGTGGCCGGTGCTGGGGCGGCTCGGGGGCGTCGCCGTCACCCAGGTGACCATCGTCGCGGCGTTCGCGTGCGCGGTGAACTCGTCGTACCAGTTCTTCGGTTCCTGGAACGAACTGTTCGGCGACGTCGACACCGCTCCCGTCGGCGTCACGCAGGCGGCCGGCGGAAGCGGCGACGGCTCGGTGAACGGCATAAGCAGCGTCCACGGCGCGCTCGTACAGCCCGCGGGCGACCAGCAGCTGAACCGGGTCAGCGGACTGCCGGACGGACCGGCCGCGGCCGTCGGCCGGGTGGAATCCGTTAAGATCGTCGGCAGGCGCACCGGCGTGGTCGACCCGGCCTTCGTCTATCTGCCGCCGCAGTACTTCCAGAAGGCCTACCACCGCATGCGGTTCCCGGTGATCGTCGCGCTGAGCGGCTACCCGGGCAGCATCTTCAACCTCGCGCAGCACCTGCGGGTCTCGCAGACCGCCGGGGAACTGCAGGGCAAGGGCCAGATGCAGCCGACGATCATGGTGATGATCCGGCCCACGATCGCCCCGCCGCGCGACACCGAGTGCGTGGACGTCCCCGGCGGACCGCAGACCGAGACGTTCCTGGCCAAGGACCTGCCGGAGGCGATCAGGTCCGCCTACCGGGCCGGGCACGACGCGAGTTCCTGGGGCGTCATGGGGTACTCCTCGGGCGGCAGTTGCGCCCTCCAGCTCACGATGCGCGACCCCGGCGTCTACACCACGGCCGCCGCCCTGTCCCCGGACTACAAGGTCAAGGACGACCCCACCACCGGCAACCTCTTCGGCAGCGGTCCGGGCCGCCAGGCACGGGTCGACGGCCATGACCTGATGTGGCGGCTGAAGCACCTGCCCGTCCCGCAGGTCTCGGTCCTGGTCGCCAACAGCAAGCACGGCGAGAAGGGTTACCCCGAGACGCAGGCCTTCATCAAGGCCGTCCGGGCGCCCATGCGGGTCGTCTCGATCCTCCCGGAGGACGGCAGCCACAACTTCCCCACCTGGGTACGGGAGATGCCCGCCGCCCTGAAGTGGATGAACGGCCAGCTGACCTTCCCGCAGGACGTCGTACCCCGGCACCACGCGAGGAAGCAGGCGACCGAGGCCGACGCCACGCCCCGGCCCGCCCGCACCCCCGGCTCCGGCCGCGGTTCGCTCCGCGCGGAGGGCACGGAACCCAGCTCCACCGCCACGGCCCGCCGCTGACGTACGGCCGGGTCACCGGCGGAGAACCGTCCTCTGCCCGCGCCGGCGAACTCGCCGAGGCCGCCGCCCATGTCGGCCGGCTGCCGGCCGGCGGGCTGCCGCGCCCGCGCGCCACCGAGGTGCTGCCGCCGGCCTCGGCGGCCGAGGCCCACGCCAGGCCGGAGGCGGGGGAGGCCCGCGCGAGACGGGTGCTCGGGTCCGGCCGCCCCGGCGCGGCTGACCGCCGCCAAGTCCCCGGTCGTTACGTACGGATGACGTCGCGTTGCGGGAGTGTCACGCGACGGGTCCGGCGGCGGCCCGGTTCCCGGAGGGAGGTGATGGGCAGGGGGAAGACGGTTTGCCAACTCGCGGCGCTCATGAGGCTTGGAGGTGCCGGTCGCGGGGCATGGCCCTCCTACCGGACGGCAGGCCCGGTCAGGGCTCGGCAATGAGGAGGGCGTCATGGACGGTCGGATCCGCGTACGCGTTGTTCGTCGGCCCGCTCCCCGGGGGCAGGAGATCGACCGCAGGACGCCTTCCGGGCGGATCCTCCCGTACTAGGCGAGGGGCTGTCCGCGGGCCGCACAACACCCGCCTCAGGGCGGGCCTTGGTCCCGACCGACCGTCAATCACGGATTGACGGTCACAGGTCGTCAATTCAAGATTGACGCATGAGTCACTCGACATCAGCCTCGCCGACCTGATCGCCCGACTCGACGAGGAACTTCCTGAAGCCGACCCGCTCGCCCGGGTCAGCGAGGCCCGGCTGTGGTCCCAGACCCTGTCCGGCCTCGGTGACCAGCTCATCGACCACTACGTCAGCAAGGCCAAGCAGACCGGCGCGTCCTGGACCGAGATCGACGACGCCGTCGGGGTGACCAAACAGGCCGCCCAGCAACTCCTGGCGTACGAGGTGCCGGTCGCCAAGACCGAGTCGGAGCAGCGCATCCGCGACGCGATCGGAAAAGCGCTGCCGCCTGCCGGTCGCAAGGCGCTGCGGGGGCACATCCCGTTCCGCCCGGAGAGCAACGAGGCCATCGAGCAGACACTCCGCGCCTCCGCCGACCTGGGCCACGACCGGGTCGGCACGGAGCACATGCTCCTGGGCCTGATCCGCACCGACGGGAGCCCGGCCGCACGGATCCTGCGCGACCTCGGCTTCACGCCGGACGAGCTGCGCGAGTCGGTCCAGGCCGGCATCGCCCGCCGGTCCACCACACCCGGCCGTCGCTGACCAAACCCCCGCCCGGCCCGGTCAGCCCCCCAGGTGCCGCCGGAGGAACTCCAGTTGGTGCCCGAGCAGCCGCGCGAACGTGTCGCCGGCCGGCGCGGAGTGTGTCATCCCGCTGAGCGGCAGCACCTCGTGCGGCCGCCCCGCGGCCAGCAGGGCACGGGACAGCAGCAACGTGTTGGCCACGAAGGCGTTGTCGTCCCCCAGCCCGTGCGTCAGCAGCAGCGGGCGGCTGAGCTGCGGAGCGTCGGCGAGCAGCGACGACAGCTCGTAGCGCTTGGGGTACCGGTCGGGCGGACCGAGGAAGCGCTCCTTCCAGCAGGCGTCGTAGAGACGCTGGTCGGTGAGCGGCGCGCCGGCCACCGCGGCGTGGAAGACGTCGGGCCGGCGCAGCACCGCGGCCGCGGCCAGCGTCCCGCCGAACGACCAGCCGCGGATCCCGACCCGGCCGAGGTCCAGCTCCCGGTGGCGCCCGGCAGTCAGCCGCAGTGCGGCGACCTGGTCGTCCAGGGCCGGGCCGATCAGGTCGCCGAAGATCTCCTTCTCCCAGCGAGGCCCGCGCCCGGGCGTCCCCGCCCCGTCCACCACCAGCACCGCGAAGCCCTGTTCGGCGAACCACTGCGAGACGAAGGCGTGACCGGCCTGTTCGGCCAGCACCTTCTGCATCGCGGGCCCGCCGTAGGGGTCGACCAGCACCGGCAGCGGGGCAGCACCGGTCCGGTGCCAGGACGGCAGGAAGAGGCGCGTGCGCAGGGCGCGCGGCCCGACGGCGGCGGACTCGAAGCGCAGCTCCAGCAGCGGCTGTTGGGTGTGCGAGACGATCTCGACGGGCGCGCGGCCGGCCGGTCCCGGTCGACCGTCGCCGGCCGGCCGGCACACGGTGGTGTACGAGCCCGGCCGGTCCGGCGATCGCGTGGTGAGGACCAGCGTGCCACCGCCGTGAGCGCCCGTGTGCACGCCCGGCTGCCCGGTCAGCCGACGGACGCCCTCACCCCGGCGGTAGGTCCACACATGGCGCTCGGTGGGTTCCGCGGAGGCCACGAAGAACACCGTCTCGCCGTCCACCGCGAGCACCTCGTGCAGTTGCAGGCCCTCCGGGGTCACCGGCGCGCCGTCGACGGCCAGGTGCCGGGTCTCGTCCAGGTCCAGGTGGTCGACGAGCAGACCGGAGGCGGTCCGCGCGGGCACCCCGGGCACCAGCAGCTCCACCCAGCGCTCGTCGTGCCGCTCGGCCAGCAGGCTCGTCGCGCCGTCCGCAGGGTCGACGGCCAGGACCCGGAGCGTGCGCTGGTCGCGGCTGAGTACGGCGGCGAACGGACCGTGCCCGTCCCAGCCGGCCACCGGCAGGTACTCGAAGCCGGCCCGGTCCCAGCGGACCTCGGTACGGCCGCCCGCCAGGTCGGTGATCCACAGGGTGACGTCGGCGTTGGCGGTGCCGACCCGCGGGTAGCGCATGGAGCGCGGCGGTCTGGCGGGGTCGGCCGGGTCGGTGACGTACCAGAGCGCGACCTCCCGGTTGTCCACCCGGGTGGTCAGCAGCCGCTCCCCGTCCGGCGCCCACCAGTACGCCCGGTGGCGGCCCATCGACTCGCTCGCCACATGCTCCGGCAGGCCGAAGAAGACGTCCGGACCCTCCGCCGGCCCGGGCTCGGCCACCGCACGGTCCTCGCCGCCGTCGGCTCCGATCACCCGGAGCGCGCCGTGCGAGACGTAGGCGACGTGACGGCCGTCAGGGGACGGGCGCGGGTCGATCACCGGCCGGCGTGCGGGCAGCCGCCGGACCGCGCCGGAGCCGGTGTCCACCACCCACAGCTGCCCGGAGACCGCGAACGCGGCGAGCCGGACGGCCGCGTCGGTGGCGTAGTCGGTGATCCCGGAGGCCGCCTGGCGGGCGCGCTCGCGCCGGACGCGTTCCTCCTCCGGCACCTCGTCGGCCGCGCCGTCGAGCAGCCCGGCGGGGTCGGCCAGCAGGTGCTCCGCACCGGATGCGGGGTCGAGCGACCACAGACACCCGACGGGATCGTCTCCGGCCCGGCTCCGCAGGAACAGGACACGGGCTCCGTCCGGCGCCACGGTGAAACGGGCGGGAGCGCCGAGGGTGAAGCGACGGGTGCGGGCGAGCTGCCGCAGCAGCGGGGAGATCACCATGCCCGACACTGTGGCACCCGCCGACCGCGTGCCGCACGGCAGTTGTACGGTCCGGTCCGGCGTGGGGGGCTAGGCGGCCAGGGGGTTCAGCACCAGGGGTTCGATGCGGCCCTCCAGCATCGCGCCGATGCCGTGGACGACGCACACGTCCGGCCGTTCCGCGATGTGTACCGGCATGCCGGTGGCCTCGCGCAGCAACTGGTCGAAACCCGGCAGCAGCGCCGAGCCGCCGACCATCATGATCCCGCGGTCGGCGAGGTCGGCGACCAGATCGGGCGGGCAGTCCCGCAGCACCTTGCCGATCCCGTCCAGCACGCCGGTGAGCGGCGTGTGGATGGCATCGCGTACCGCGGCGGTGTCGACCCGTACGCTGCGGGCGAGGCCGGTGGCCACGTCCCGCCCGTGGATCTCGGTGGAGGCCGGGCCGTCCGGGGTGAGGCCGTTCCCGCACAGGGCGAGCTGCAGGGGCCGTACCGACTGGCTCGGCAGCATCAGTTCGTGCTCGTGCCGCAGGTGCTGCACGATCGCGCGGTCCACGGCCTCGCCGCCCACCGGCAGCCGCTCGGCGCACACGATCGACCCGAGGGAGAGCACCGCGACCTGGGTCGCCGCGGCCCCGCAGACCAGGATCATGGTGGCCTCGGGCCGCTCGACCGGCATCCCGCACCCCACCGCGGCGGCGATCAGCGTGTCGACCAGCTCCACCCGCCGCGCCCCCAGCCCCGCCAGCGTCTCGATGGTCGCCCGCTGGGCCAGCGGATCCGCGTCGTGCGGGGTGCAGGCCGCCGCGCGCAGCCGGGGCTTTCGGCGCAGGGAGCGCCGGATCTTGTCGCCGAGCAGATGGCGCAGCATCCGCTGGGCGATCTCGATGTCGACGACGGTACCGCCCGAGATGGGGCGCACCACGCGGATGTAGTCGGGTGTCCGGCCCGTCATCTTCTCCGCGAACTCGCCCACGGCGATCAGGGCACCGGTCCGCGTGTTCACGGCGGCCACGGAAGGCTGGTCGACGACCAGGCCCATGCCCTTCACGTACACCCGGGTGCGGGCGGCCCCCAGATCGACGGCGAAATGGCAGCGGCGCAACTGCTCCAGACTGACGGTCACGGCAGATCCTCCCGAGTGTGCGCGGGCCGTACGCGGTGGCACCGCCGGTCGGCGGCCTGCTTCGCATCCTCCGGGGGATCCAGGCGGCGCGCCTTCGGGAGGGGGCCGGGTGGGGCAACGGCTGAACGGGGGGTTTCCCCGTCACCGGGCGCCGGGCTCGTCGGGGTGTCGTACGGCGACGGCACCACCCGGGGGACCCCCGGTCACCCGGGAGAGGTCACTCGGGGCCGGGGTGACCGGCGATGCCCCGGATCACGCCCAGCTCCACCAGGTCCTGCGGCCGGATCCGCAGCTGGCCGGCGGTGGCCTCGGCCTCCTCCGGGGTCCGCTTGAGGATCGCCGCCGCTAGCTCCGGAGCGATGACCGAGAAGTAACTGTCCGGCGTGGCCCAGGTGTTGCCGGGCGCGGCCAGCGCCAGCGCCCCGCCCGAGCCGCCCTCGCCGATGACCAGGGTGGTGATCGGCGTCCGGGCCGCCGCCACCTCGCCGAACAGCTCCGCGATCGCCGCGCCCACGCCCTGCCGTTCCGCCTCGGCGTCGTTGGCGGCGCCCGGGGTGTCGACGAGGGTCAGCACGGGGATCCCGAGCCGGTCGGCGAGCCGTATCAGGCGGCTGGCGGTCCGGTATCCGGCCGGCCGGGTCGCCGTGCCTGTCTGCGCGGCGAAGGCGACGGTACGGCCGTCCCGCTCGCCGAACCCGCACAGCATCCCCTCCGGATCCGCGCCGCCGCACCGGTCGCCGACCAGGGCGACCCGGCGGTCGCCGAAGCAGGCGTCCAGGTAGGCCTGCGCACGCGGCCTGCGAGGATCCCGGGCCCGCAGGACGGCCTGCCATCCGGTGCCGGGCAGCCCGGTGCCGCCCAGGGCGTCCGGCGGGGCCGCGGGGACCGTGGCCGGGTTGGTGAGCAGCCGCAGCCACAGCCCGAGCGCCGCCTTCAGCTCGTCCAGCGGCACCACGGCGTCCGCCGAACCCGCCGCGAGCTGCGCGTACGCGGTGTACGCGGCCGGATCCGCGTCCGCCGGGCGGACCCGGGAGCCCGCGAAGCCCACCTGCGCCCCGGGCAGCGCCAGGATGACGTCGGCACCGGCGCCCAGGGTGGCCCAGCCGCCGCCGGTCGTCGGATCGCGCAGGACCGCGATCTGCGGCAGCCCCGCCTCCCGGGTGAGTGCCGACTGCCGGGCCACCCGCTGGAGCTGGGACAGTGCGAGCATGCCCTCCTGCATCCGGCTGCCGCCGGTGGCCACCAGCGGCACCACCGGGAGCCGGTGCCCGCGGGCATGCCGGTACGCCGCCTCCAGCCGGTCCCCGGTCCGCTCGCCCAGCGAGCCGCCGAGGAACCCGAACTCGAACACGATCAGCACGGCCGCCGTGCCCTCGACGCGCGCGGTGCCGACGACGACGGACTCCTCCTCGCCGGTGCGTTCGGCTGCGCGGGCGCGGGAGGCGTCGTAGCCCTGCCAGCCGAGCGGGCCGTCGGGCCGGGACTCCCGTGCCGGGGGCGGGAGTTCGGCGAAGGTGCCGGGGTCGGCGACGAGGTCGAGGAACTGCCGGGCGGAGAGCCGGACCGCGCGGTTCTCAGGCACCGAGGGCCCGCTTCATGATCTTCCCCATGTCGTTGCGGGGGAGGGCGTCCAGGTAGCGGACGACACGCGGACGCTTGTGCGGGGCGAGCCGGCCGGCCACATGGTCCGCCAGCTCCCGCTCTCCGGGCGGGGACTGCGGATCCTCGGGGACGATCCAGGCGACGATCCGCTCGCCCAGGTCCGCGTCCGGCTCCCCGGTGACGGCGGCCTCCCGCACCCCCGGGAACTCCAGGAGCGCGTTCTCGATCTCACCCGCCCCGATCTTGTAACCGCCGCTCTTGATCAGGTCGGTGGCCTTGCGGCCGACGATCCGCACATAGCCGTCCGGCTCGCGCACGGCCATGTCGCCGGTCCGGAACCAGCCGTCGGCGGTGAACGCGGCGGCGGTGGCGTCGGGGCGGTTGAGGTACTCGGTGAACAGGTTCGGGCCGCGCACCTGGATCTCCCCGACGGTCTCCCCGTCGTAGCGGGCGATCGCCGTCCCGTCCTCCTCCACCAGCCGCAGCTCCACCCCCGGCAGCGGCACGCCCACGGTCCCCGCCCGGGCCTCACCGTCCGCGCGGACACTGGTGTTCATCAGCGTCTCCGTCATGCCGTACCGCTCGACGACCCGCCGCCCGGTCGCGGCCGCGATCCGCTCGTGGTCGTGGACGGGCAGCGCGGCCGACCCGGAGACCAGCAGCCGGGCCCGGCCGAGGGCCTTGGCCAGCGCCGGGTCGGCGGGCAGTGCCTCGGCGATCCGGTGGTACATGGTGGGGACGCCGAACATCATGGTCGCGCCGTCGTTCAGCTCGCGGGTCACGCCGTCGGTGTCGAACCGCCCGAGGTGCCGGACGCTGCCGCCGCGCCGCAGCGGTCCGAGGACGCCCAGCACCAGCCCGTGCACATGGAACAACGGCAGCCCGTGCACCAGCACGTCGTCCCCGGTCCACTGCCAGGCGTCGGCGAGCGCGTCCAGGGTCGTGGCGAGCGCCCGGCGCGGCAGGACGGCGCCCTTGGGCGGCCCTGTGGTGCCGGAGGTGTAGACGACGAGGGCGGGGTCGGCCTCGGTGGTGCGGTCCTCGGGGACCGGGCCGGCGGCCCGCACGTCGACGTCGATACGCGGCAGGCCGGCCAGGGCCGCGGGGAGCGCGGCCTGCGGGGCGGCCAGCACCGCGGCCGGCGCGCTGTCGCAGAGGATGTGCGCGAGTTCCTTCTCGCCCGACCTGGGGTTGAGCGGAACGGCGGCCCGGCCGGCGAGCAGGGTGCCGACGACGGCGACGGCCGTCTCCAGTTCCGGGGTCGCCCACACGGCGACCCGGTCGGCGTCCGCGATACGGCCGGCGAGGTCGCCCGCGGCGGCGGCGAGCTGCCCGTACGTCAGCGACCGTGCGCCGAACCGCAGGGCGACCCGCCCACGGCCTTCGCCCGGACCGTCCACCAGGGCCGGAAAGAGAAAGGACACGCGACGACTCCTCACCGGTCGGAACCTCGACAGCCCCCTTCCTACACCAGTCGCCGCCTGCGGGGCCGTCCCACCCGCACCGGCCGACCGCCTCCGGTCACCGCCGGCGTGCGTCGAGAGTCGCCACGACGGCGCACAGATCGGGCGCGAGCCGCACCTCTACGGCCCGCAGCGCGGGGTGTTCCAGCCAGTGCAGGCGTGCCCGGTCCGGCATGCCCTCGTGCAGGGGCGGCCAGCGCGGGGAAGGGGTGAAGTCGTCGACGACGACCGTGCCGCCGGGGGTCAGGAGTCGCTCCACGTCGGCGGGGTGGTCGCCGGGGCTCTTGCCCTGCCCACCGCCGTCCAGGACCAGCAGGTCGAACGGGCCGTGGGCCGCGATGTCCCGCCAGTCACCGTGGACCACCGTCACCTCGGGGTGCGCGGCGAAGACCCCGGCGGCCGCCCGGGCCCGCCCCGCGTCCCGTTCCACGCTGACGAGCCGGACGCCGGCCCGGGCCCCGGAGGCCAGCCAGGCCAGCCCGACCCCCAGCCCGGTCCCGGTCTCCCCGATCCGCCCGGGCGCACCACCGGCGAGCACCTGGAGCAGCCGCCCCTGCTCCGGGCGGCAGGAGTGGGCGAAGCCCCGGGCGCGGGCGGCGTCGACGGCACGCCGGACGAGGGGCGGGAGGCCGGGAAGGCCGGCATGGGCGTCGGTGCCGTGAACGGTCATGCCGCACTTCCTACCTGACGAGGGCTCCCCGCACGCCTCTCATCCGGCCGAGGCGGGTGGACGGGTGGCAAACACCACGTCAGCGACGACGACGCTCACGTTGTCAGCACCGCCCACCGCATTCGCCTCGTCCACCAACCCCCGTGCCACATCCGCCAACTCACCTCCGCCCCCCAGCAACTCCCGGATCCGCCGGTCGCAGACCTCCCTGCTCAACCCGTCCGAGCACAGCAGATACCGGTCCCCGCCCCGGGCCTCGTGCAGCTTCAGATCCGGCGTGCCGGACGACGCGCCGCCCGACAACGCCTTGGCGAGCAGCATCCGCTGCGGATGGCTGCCGGCCTCCTCCGGTGCCAGCCGGCCCTCGTCGATCAGGGACTGCACCACACTGTGGTCGTGGGTGATGCGGAACAGCTCCCCGTCGCGCAGCAGATACGCCCGCGAGTCCCCGATGTGCACCAGCGCCAGCCGGGACCCGGTCCACAGCAGCGCGGTGAGTGTCGTACCGGCGTCCGTACTGCCCTCCGCCGCCTCCCGCACGGCCTCACGCGCCGAACGCACCGCGTCGTCCAGGAGGTTCAGCACGTTGCCCGCCGAAAGCTCGGCGTCCTCCAGGAACTTCAGCGCCCGCACGGCGGCCGCACTGGCCGACGCCCCGGCGGCCCCGCACCCGTCGGCGACGGCCAGCAGCCGGCGCCCCGCGTACACGGTGTCCTGGTTGGCCGGCCGGACGTGCCCCCGGTCCGAGTGGGCGGCGTAACGCAACTCCAGCATGGCGGTCGTGTCCCTTCTCGATTCACCCGACAGATGGTCGACGAGGAACGCGGCCAGGTCGCCTCGTACGGCGGTCTCCGCCTCGACCCGGGCCCAGTACGCCCGGATCTCCTGAGCGGCCCGGCCGGCGGGCAGCCCGCACACCTCGCGGATCCGCGCCAGCGGCATCCCCAGCCGGCGCAGCCAGGCCACCAGCCGGGCGGCTTCGAGCTGCTCGGCGGCGTAGTACCGGTAGCCGGTCTCCGGGTCGACCCGGGCGGGCCGCAGCAGGTCCAGCTCGTCGTACAGCCGCAGTGCCTTCGGCGACAGCCGGCAGGCCTTCGCGAAGGCGCCGATGGTCAGCCACTTCATGCCGTACCTCACGTTCCTCGACGTCCGCCACCGATGCTGGGGCTTCACCGAGGGTGAAGGTCAACAGGGCGGCCGCGGTTGCGGTGCGGCGGGCCGGAGTGGTTAGCCTGCGACGGGCCGGAACACCGGCCGTCACCAGGACGAGGGAGCTCCCGCCGTGCCCCGGATAGCGCTCGCCACCTACGATCCCGGCGCGGAGCCGAGCAAGGACCAGGACCTGCCGGTGCTGCTGCGCGCGCTGACCGCGGCGGGGGCGGACGCGGTTGCCCGTCCCTGGGACGACCCGGACGTCGAGTGGGGCGCCTTCGACCTGGTCGTCGTCCGCTCCACCTGGGACTACAGCTGGCGCACGGCGGAGTTCCTGCCGTGGGTGGAGCGGGTGGGGAAGGCGACCCGGATCGCGAACCCGGCCGCCGTGATCCGCTGGAACAGCGACAAACGGTATCTCGGTGAGCTGGCGGCGGCCGGTGTGCCCGTCGTGCCGACCCGGTATCTCGCGCCGGGCGACCCCGTCGAGCTGCCGTTCGACGGTGACTTCGTGGTCAAGCCCACCTTCGGCGCCGGCGCCCGGTTCGCCGCCCGCTACACGCCGGGCGAGCACGGGACGGCGGTACGGCAGCTGGCCCGGATGCACGACGAGGGGCTGACGGCGATGGTCCAGCCGTACGTCGCCGGGATCGACGTCAGCGGTGAGCGGGCGCTGCAGTTCTTCGGCGGCCGGCTGCTGCACGCCAGCCGCAAGCGGGCTGTCCTCACCGCGGGCACGGCGTACGACGCGGACAAGGTCGCCCACCCCGACCTGGCGCGGTGGGATCCGACCCCGGCCGAACTCGCGGTCGCGCAGGGCGCGTTGGCCGCCGTACCGGAGGCGCCCGAGCTGCTGTACGCCCGGGTGGACCTGGTCGACGGGGCGGAGGGACGGCCTCAGGTGATGGAGCTGGAACTGGTCGAGCCGAACCTGTTCCTCTTCCTGCATCCCGGATCGGTGGCCGGGGTGGCGGAGGCGGTCCTCACCGCGGCGCGTCGATGACCGCCGTGCGCTGGAGCAGGCCCCAGGTGAACTCCGCGACCACCCGACGGCCGTCGGGGACCTGGAAGGTGAGGCCCCAGCGGGTCGGGGCCGTGCCCTCCAGAGGGCGGGCCGGGGCGAAGGCGCGGGCCGCCTCGTCGACCGTGCAGGACCAGGGGGCGAGGTCGTCGAGGGTCTCCAGCCTCGGGGCGGCGGCGCCGGGGGCGCGGACCAGCCATTCGTTCCACACCGCGCTCCCGGGGCCGACCATGACCTCGAAGCGGAGGGTGGGCCACAGGGGGAGCGGCCACTGCCAGGCCGTGCACTCCAGGTCGCCGACGGTGCGGCTGGTCTCGGAGCCGGGCGGGCCGAGGACCGAGCGGTAGCGGGCCGCCGCCGAGCGGGACCGGGGCGAACGGGCCATCGCCTGCCACCGCCTGTTGGCCTCGCGCATGTCCGCGATCGACGCGCCCAGCGTGCGCCGGGCGTCCTCGACCAGGTCCGGGTTGTGGTCGGCCATGCGGCGCAGCAGCACCAGCTGGAAGTCCAGTTGCATGCCACCCATGGTGCACATACGGATACCCGGCTGGTTCCCGGCCATTGCCCGGGCAATCCTCGATGGCTAGCCTGTGTTCGTCATGCCGATCGCCTGTTGATATCTCGAACGGCTCCCGCGGTTCCGACGATATCTGGCGCCTAGACCCAAGGGAGGGGGCCGGACGTGGGACGCCTCGTGCCTGCCGTGACCCGGGCTCTCGACATTCTTGAGCTCTTCCTCGACGGGGACGGGACTCTCTCCGCCCCCGACATAGTGCGCAGACTCCAGCTGCCGCGCACCACCGTGCACGAACTGGTCACCACGCTCTCCGCCCGGTCGTACATCGTGTCCGTACCCGGACAGCCCGGACGATACCGGCTCGGTGTCCGCCCGTACCAGCTCGGCAGCCGGTACGCCGAGCAGCTCGACGTCGCCGCCGAGGGACAGCAGGTCGCCCGGTCCGTCGCCGAGACCTGCGACGAGACCGTGCACGTGGCGATCCTCGAAGGGACCGACGTCATCTACATCGCCAAGGTCGACTCCACGCACGCGGTCCGCATGGTCTCCGCCGCCGGCCGCCGGCTCCCCGCCCACTGCACCTCGGTCGGCAAGATGCTGCTGGCCTCGCTGCCGGAGCAGGAGCTGACCGCGCGCATCCCGGACGACGCCGACCTCGTCGCGATGACCCCGAACAGCATCACCGAGCCGGGGGTGCTGCGCGAGGCCCTCACCGGGATCCGCGCCCGGGGCATCGCCGTGGAGAGCCGGGAGTCCAACCCGGACGTCTCCTGTGTCGCCGCGCCGGTCCGCGACCGCACCGGCCAGGTGGTCGCGGCGCTGTCCATCTCGGTGCCGATGATCCGCTGGAGCGACGAGCGCCGGGTCGAGCTGGAACAGCTCGCGGCCAAGGGCGCCGCGGAACTCTCCGAGCGCCTCGGTCACCGGAGCCTGGCATGACGACGAACACGTACACGTCGTACGAGGTCGCGGTGGCCGCGGAGGCCACGCTGGGCGAGGGCCCGACGTGGGACGCGGCCACCGGCCGCCTCGTCTGGATCGACGTCCTGGGCGCGCGGATCCACACCTACGACCCGGTCACGGACCGTCGTACGATCCGCACCGCGGAGCAGCACATCGGCGCGGTCAAGCCCCGCGCGAACGGCGGACTGGTCCTCAACCTCCGCGACGGGGTCGGTCTCCTCGACCCCGACGACACGTTCCGTTGGCTGCACCGCGAGCCGGTCGCCGGCCGCCGCGCCAACGACGCGGCGGTGGCGCCGGACGGCTCTCTGTGGGCGGGCACGATGCGCTACGACGAGAGGGTGGGCGGCGGCACGCTGTCCCGGGTGACCGGCGACGGCTCGGTGACCACGCTGCTGCCCGACGTCACGGTCAGCAACGGGACGGGCTGGAGCCCGGACGGCAGCCGCGTGTACTACGTCGACACGCCGACGTGCCGGGTGGACGTCTTCGACTACGACGGTGAACTCCCCTCCAACCGGCGTCCGTTGGTGACCATCGAGGAGGGGGCCGGTTATCCCGACGGGCTGACGGTCGACGCGGAGGGCTGTGTGTGGGTGGCGCTGTGGGGCGGGGGAGCGGTGCGCCGCTACACCCCTGACGGCGAGCTGGACCGGGTGATCAGCCTGCCGGCGACGCTGACGACGGCCTGTGCGTTCGGGGGCGCAGGCCTGACCGACCTGTACGTGACGACGGCTCGGGTGGGGCTGGACCGGCCGGATCCGACGGCGGGTTCCCTGCTGGTGATCCCGGGCGCGGGGAAGGGCGTGGCCCAGCCGGCGTTCCAGGGGTAGCGGCCGCCTCGACCGTCCGTTCGGCGCAGCCCCGCACCCCGTGCGGGGCGCGTCGCGCCCCCGGCTACTGGACCCCCGCGGCCTTCAGCTCGTCCGTGGTGAGCGGGGGCCGGGTCAGCTGGGGTCTTCGGGGGCCCAGCAGGGCGCCCAGCAGCACAGCCGGCGACAGGAGCACCTCCGCCCCCCGCTCCAGGGCCGTCACGTCCGTCACCCGGCGGGCGATCCGGCCGTTGCCGGTCGCCGTGTACAGGAGCCGGTCCACATAGGCGTGCGCCAGCCGGTCCCGCAGGTTCGGTCCGTTCTCCGTCGCGCCGGGGTAGAACACGTCCGCCCCCGTGGACAGTTCCCAGGCCGCCCGGGCCGGCCGGCTCACCGCCTTCTGGAGGGACCGGGCGAGCCCGGGGGAGCCCCAGCCCTTGCGTCCGAGCACGTTCCGTACGGCGAGAGCCCCCTGCGCGGCCACCGACATCCCGTGCCCGTACACCGGGTTGAGCGCGCACACCGCGTCGCCGAGGACCACCAGGTTCTCCGGCCAGGTCCGGGCCCGTTCGTAGAAGTGGCGCCGGTTGGCGGTCGTGCGGGTCATCGACACGTCGGTCAACGGCTCCGCGTTCGCGAGGAGTTCGGCGATGACGGGGTGGGCCAGTTCGTCCCGGGCGTAACGCAGGAAGTCGTCGGTGCCGGCGCCCGGTTCGCCGCCGCGGCTGCCGTAGAGGGTGACCAGCCAGCGGCCGTTCTCGATCGGCATCAGGACACCGCCGCGCCCGGGGCGGCGGCCCCGCGGGCTCGCCTGGACGGTGACGATCGGGAAGCCGGTGCGCACCGCCTCCGCCGGGGCCCGGAACATCCGGCTGGCGTAGGCGATACCGGAGTCGACCTCACGGATCTCGGTCGCCGGGACGCCGAGCCGGGCCAGCCAGGCGGGCGCCCGGGAGCCGCGGCCGGTCGCGTCGACGACCAGGCCGGCGGTGCGCACGTGCTCCGCGCCGGAGTCGAGCGCCCGCAGCCGTACGCCCGTGACGGCGCGGTCCGAGCCGAGCAGGCCGACCGCCTCGGTCCCCGTCAGCAGTTCGATCCGGTCGTCGGCGAGGACCCGCTCGCGCACCACCCAGTCCAGCAGGTCCCGGCTGGCCGGCAGCACGAACGCCGACTCCGCCCAGCGCCGGTACCAGCCCCGTGGGGACAGCGCCACCATGTCGGTGGTCACCGGCACCCGCCGGACACCCGCCGTGAGCAGCTCTCCGATGGTGCCGGGCAGCAGTTCCTCCAGGGCGTGGGCGCCGCCGGACCACAGCTGGTGGACGTGCCGGGCCTGCGGGAGCCCCTTGCGCGGCTGCGGTCCGGTGGGCAGAGCGTCCCGTTCCACGACCACGACCCGGTCCGCGAAGGGGGCGAGCGCCCGGGCCGCGAGCAGGCCGGCGAGGGAGCCGCCGAGGACGACGGCGGTGCGGTCAGTCATGAAGGGCGACGCTCTCTGCTGGGGCGGCCGCACGTTCCCGTACCGCCTCGATTTGGTTGGGGTGACGCAGCGCCCGGGACACCGCCGCGATCTCCCGCAGGAGGTGGGTGGCGTCCGGGCCGCCGGCCGCGTCGGCGGGTTCGGGGGTACGGCCCCGGGTGGAGACGGCGTTCAGGATGCTGACCGCGGAGGCCAGGGCCCGGGCCCGCTCGGGCGGGTGGCCGAGGCCGAGCGCGGCGTCGTAGGAGCGCCGGTCGAGGTCGGCGTCGATGCGCCGGGTCAGGGGCAGCAGTACGTCGCGGATGAACGTCTCGCGCCGGGTCAGCCGCAGTTCGGGCGTGGCGCGCAGCACGAAGGGGACGCCGTCGCCGTGCACGGTCCGGGTCAGCTGGTACAGCGGCCGCAGCTCGTGGTGGGCGAGCCGGACCCGCCAGCGGTCGTGGAGGTACTGGCCGGCGTGCGGGAGGATGAAGCCGACGGCGATGTTGATCGCGGACAGGGCGGCGACCGGCGGGGCCAGGCTGGTGCTGAGCCAGTCCAGGTCCGAGCCGCACCAGCGGGCGGTGACCGCGACCAGCTTGCAGGCGTCGAAGATCAGGTTCAGGACGTAGCCGACGCCCAGCAGCTTCAGTCCCCAGCGCAGCCAGGCGTCCAGGCCCTCGGTGCGCACCCAGTTCCAGATCAGCCGTGAGGTGATGAGGCAGGCGACGCAGTGGGCGACGAGGTAGAGCAGGATCTCCTCGCGCATGAACGGGGTGGTGGCGTAGTAGGTGTCCAGGTCCCGGAGCCGTTCCACCGGGACGTCGGCGAGCGCGAACAGCAGCCACAGGGCGGTGATCACCGAGGAGTAGCCGGCGATGACCCAGCGCATCGCGCGCCGGGTGGCGGCCGACCGGTCGGCCAGCCCGTTGCGCCAGGCGATGATCAGCAGCAGACAGGAGCCGCCGAACGCGGTGACGAGCGAGTAGCACCACGGCGCGGAGATGTTGGGGACGCCGGTCCACCGGTTGACGGTCGCGATCGTCGACGGCGTGCAGAACACGAACACCGCGCAGGCGAGCAGCAGCAGTCCGCCGACCGCGCGCAGCAGCGGGTCGCGCCACAGCCGGATGATGGTCGGAAGTTTGATCACCAGGGCGGTGGTCAGCACCGCGGTGGGGATCCAGAAGGAGATGTAGAGCTCGCCGAGGAGTCCGCCGGGGTTCGCCGCCGCCGAGGAGGTGGTCACCGAGCGGCTCCGCCGCGCCCGCGGTAGCCGAGGCTGCGCTGCACGGGGTCGGACGGCGAGCGGAGCGGATGCTCGACATAGGGCCGGAACGCGGTCGCCAGCCGGTGGCCGAAGTCGTCGGCCTCGGCCTCGTCGGCCGCCCGGGAGCCGTTGCGTGCGGCCACCGTCAGCGCCATGTCACGCCAGCCGGGCTGGCCGGCCAGCGCGCGGGCCGCCTCCGGGCCGACGCCGTGATGATGGCGGTGGCCGGTGTGCAGATGCCACAACTCATGTCCGAGGATGACCAGTTGCTGCACGGCCTCGGCCCGTTCCTCGACGATGACCAGGTCGAAGTCCTGGAACTCCATCCACAGGCCGGTGACCTCGATCTCGTCCGGGAACCGCTCGAACCGCAGCTCCACCGGCCGCCCGCCGCGCAGTGCGGTCATCTCCTCGCACAGGGCCCGGCACAGCTCGCCCGCGCCGGTGGGCTGCCGGGGCCGGGCGCGGACGGCGGCGGTGAGGCCGGCGGCGAGGTCGCGCATCCGCGCGCCCGGCCCGGATCGCCGCAGCCTCGCGGCGATCCGGGCCCACCGGTGGCCCGCGCCGGCCAAGTCCATCGCTCCCCCTTCGCCCCGCCCACGGCGCTCACCGTGCGGCGTCGGCCGGTCCGAGATTACGCGTCCGGACGTGTTCGCGTCATGCGATCCGACGACGGTGGTTCATCCCAGAACGACCGCCGGCGCAGGAAAGTCCCGCCGGCCCCATTGACGCGCAGGCGCTTTGGAATGTGATCCGCCTGGGGTGAGGCGCCCCGCGGTCAACGGCCGGGGGAGGGAACCGTCTCCACGGGAACGCCTCCGGCCGCGCTCCCCAGCAGCTCCAGCCGCACGACCCCCGGCCCGAACTCACTGGTCCCGTCCGAAAGCACGGCCAGCGCCAGCGTGTTGGAGCCCCGGGTCCGCAGAATCCCGTTCGGCAGTACGAACGTGTGCTGCGGACCCACGTCGTTGATGTACTGCCCGAGGTTCCACCCGTTCAGGAAGATCTGCACCCGGTAGGCCCGCGCCGGATCGTCCTCCAGCACCAGCCCCACCGAGGCGTCGACCCCGTCCGGCACGGCCAGCTTGAAGCCGGTGCGGTACCAGGTGACGCCCATGCCCTTGTCCGCGCGCGGCAGTGCGGCCGGTTCCCAGCCGCCGTCCGCGAACCCGGGCAGATGCCAGCCCTGCCGCTCCCCGTAGAGCCCGCCGTTGTTCAGCGGCCCCCGTACCGGGTCCGGCGCGCTCTCGCCCTGGATCCGCCAGCTCACCTTCGGGGACGCCCCATTGAAGGTCACGGCACTCAGGCCGCGGGCCACCTTGTGGGTGTCCAGGGAGCGGCCGTCCATGTCGTGCTGCATCCGCCGCACCAGCACGGACAGCACGTGCTCGCGCTGCTCCTTCTTCTTCTTCCGCTCCTTGTCCTGCTGCTCCTTCTTCGGCCGGGCGACGGCGAACTCGGCCGTGGCCGCCCAACTGCCCTGCCGGACCGTCTTCGCGTCCGGCACCGGCATCCGGTGCGATCCGAGCGGTTTCCCGTCCAGCCAGGCCATCAGCATGCCCTGGGTGCCCGTGCTGTAGGCGAGGGAGACGGACTCCAGGTCCTGGAGGTCGCCGTCCACCCGGCCCCGGTACCAGACATCCCCGTAGTGGAAGCCGTAGTCGTCGGCGAACAGCACCGGCTGACCGGCCGGGACGGGCGTCGTGCTGAACGACGTCCTCTTGTCGGCCGCCGTCCACGACGAGTCGTCGAAGGCCGGTGCCGACTCGGGGTTCTCGGTCCTGCGGCGCCAGCCGGTGAGGACCGGCAGCGCCGGCTTCGGGGCGCCCGCCAGGTCCGACGTGGCGACCAGGCTCTCCGAGAGGCTCACCCGGGTCGGTACCCGCTGCCCGTTCCAGGTGACCGAGGAGATCCCGCGCGGCCCCCACACCTCCAGGCCGCTCGGGGCGACCGTGTCCCCGGTGAGCTGCACGGCCGACCCGTCGAGCCTGGCGTGCCGCAGCAGTGCCGGGCCGTAGACCAGCAGGGTGCCGGACGGGGTGTCGTAGGGGAAGAGCCGCAGTGAGGTCGCGTCGTCGGCGAAGAGCAGGAGCAGCGGCGTGTCGCTCTCGCCGCGCTGGACCAGGACCCGGGTGAGGCCGCCCTGGCCGAGCGGCGCGGTGACGTGCAGGATGTTCCGGTCGTAGACCCAGGCCGCTTCGGCGTCCAGGCGCTGGACGAAGGGTTCGCTCGGGCACTCCAGGACCAGGTGCGCCATCTCGCCGTACCGGCCGGTGAACAGGGCGATGTCCTGGCGCCCGGCGGTGAACACGGCCATCGGCTGGGCGGTGGCGTACCGCAGCCTGCGCTTGCCGAGGGAGAGCCCGGTGGTGATGAGCCGGGCGTCGTGGGCCGGGACGGTGACCTCGATGTCCTCGCCCCCGTCCGGCTCGCGGGTCTTCAGGGTGGACGTCACCTCGCTCGCCCCGTCGTTGCGGAGCACGTACACGTGCGCCTGGGTGTCCGGGTTGGTGAGGTGGTAGGTCTTCAGCCCGTCCGCCTGGACGTCCGCCGCCCGCTCCAGCCTGGCGAAGTCCGGGACGCGCTGGAGGAGGTGGCCGAGCTGGTGCATCGGGGCGATCTTCGGCGTGACGTTGCGGGCCTCGTCGATGGCCGCCCCGTAGTCGTACGACGTGTAGACGACCGGCGCCGGCAGCCAGCCCCAGTTCGTGCCGCCGTAGGTCATGTAGACGTTGTGCAGCGTGATGCCGTTGGCGAGGTTGGTGAGGTAGAAGCGGCGTTCGTAGGCCGCGTCCCGGGTGCGCCGGGACTCGGCGTACCCCTTGCCGCCGAACTCGACCCCGCCCCACGGATCGAACCAGCCGCCCCCGTACTCCGGCACGAACCCGGGGGTACGGGGACTCGCGGTCGCGCCGCCCTTGAGGCCGCCGATCCCGAAGTGGCCCCAGTCCGGCGGGGTCTGGGTGGGGGACGGGTAACCGTCGAAGCCGTACAGCCACTTCCCGGTCTCTCCGCCGGTGTCGAACGAACCGGGGATCCAGTAGCCGTTGCGGCCCTTGTCGTTGTGGAAGAGGGGGACGTCGATGCCGTCCGCCCGCACCTTCTTGTACAGGTGGGACATGTAGGCCGGCCCGGCCGGGTCGGCGACGTGGCCG
Organism: Streptomyces sp. NPDC059224; assembly: GCF_042754285.1. Lineage (NCBI taxonomy): Bacteria > Bacillati > Actinomycetota > Actinomycetes > Kitasatosporales > Streptomycetaceae > Streptomyces > Streptomyces sp. NPDC059224. Next base: position 190,667 of record NZ_JBHZAN010000002.1, on the reverse strand, counting down.
TCGTACTCGTTCTCGATCTGGTAGAGCAGGACGCTGCCGCCGCCGTCCGTGTGCTGATGGCGGCGCACGATGCGGTTGACGGCCGTCAGCCACGCGTCGACGTGTCCGAGGTAGGTCGGGTCGGTGGTGCGGGCCGAGCCGTGCGTGGCGGTCAGCCAGCCGGGGAAGCCGCCGGCGTCGACCTCGGCGTTGATGTAGGGGCCGGGGCGCAGGATGACGTACAGCCCGGTCTCGGCGGCCGTGCGCAGGAACCGGTCCAGGTCGCGGACGCCGGTGAAGTCGAAGCGGCCGGGCGCGGGGGAGTGGAAGTTCCACGCCACGTAGATGCTGACGGCGTTGTAGCCGTGCGCCCGCATCTTCTCCAGCACGTCCCGCCACAGGGACGGGCTCGGGAGCCGGAAGGGATGCAGTTCACCGGACCACAGGACCAGTCTCCGGCCGTCGACGACGAGGGAGTACTGGTCGTGGCCGATCGCGTGCCGTCTGCCGTCGGCACGCGGCGGGGCCGGGGCCGGGCCGGTCGGCACCGTGCGTGCCGCGTAGGCGGCGGGCGCCCCGGGGCCGCCGCTGCCGCCCAGGGCGAAGCCGAGCGCGGTCGAGCCGGCGAGGGCACTGAAGGTACGTCTGCTGAGCGCCAAGGGATCCTCCCGGGCGATCTTACGGGGCGCGGGTGCGGCCATTCTCCACGGGAGGACGCCCCACAATGGGCACATGAGGATCTCGGCACGAGCGGATTACGCGGTACGGGCGGTACTGGAGCTCGCCGTGCGGCAGGACGACGGCCCGGTGAAGGCGGAGGAGCTCGCCGGGGCGCAGGAGATCCCGCACAAGTTCCTCGAGGGCATTCTGGGTGATCTCCGGCGTGCCGGGATCGTCGACAGCCGGCGAGGCGGGGGCGGTGGCTACCGGCTGGCCCGGGACGCGTCCGCGATCACCGTGGCGGACCTCATCCGGGCGGTGGACGGTCCGATCGTGTCGGTACGCGGCGAACGGCCCACGGGTCTGGCCTACACCGGCACCGCCCAGCCCCTGCTGCCGCTGTGGATCGCGCTGCGCGCGAACGTCCGCCGGATCCTCGAAGGGGTCACCGTGGCGGACATCGCGGCGGACGCCCTCCCGGAGCCGGTGCGCGCGCTGGCCGCGGAACCGGCGGCCTGGGAGAACCCGTAGGGGTGAGCCGAGCGGGGACGGGGCTGTGAAATCCGCCGTTGTGAATGGCCGGAGTTCGCCCTGACCGCTCGGTGTGGGGGTTCCTACGATGCGAGCGCCTCGTTCTTCACAGGAAACTCACAGTTTCTTCAAAGGTGAACCATGTCGAACCTTGAGGAGCGTGCGGGTCCTGCGGGCCGAGGGTGCCACCCCCCACTCGATCACCGAACCGGAGAAACCATGAAACCCATGAGGCATGGACTCCTGCTCGGCGGAGCGCTCGCCGCGCTGCTCACCGCCGGGTTGCCTGCCCAGGCCACGGCCTCGTCGTCGCCCGTCTTCGACGACCCGCCGCCGGACAAGATCGTGATCAACGTCGCCACGGTGAACGGCTCCGGCTGTCCGCAGGGCACCACCGCCGTCGCCGTCTCCGAGGACAACGAGGCCTTCACCGTCACCTACAGCGAGTACCTCGCCCAGGCCGGCGGCAACTCCGACCCGACCGCCTTCCGGCGCAACTGCCAGCTCAACCTGGTCGTCCATGTACCGGGCGGCTTCACCTACGCCGTCGCCAGCGCCGACTACCGCGGCTTCGCCTCCCTCCAGCCGGGCGCCACCGGTACCCAGCGCGCCTCGTACTACTTCCAGGGCTCGTCCAACACGGCCTCCGCGAACCACCCCTTCCGGGGCCCCTACGACGACAACTGGCAGGCCACCGACACCACCGACTGGGCCCAGCTGGTCTGGGCGCCCTGCGGGGTCCAGCGCAACTTCAACATCAACACCGAGCTGCGGGTGACCGCCGGCAGTGCGAACCCCGGCAAGGTCAGCTTCATGACCATGGACTCGACCGACGGCGAGATCAGCACCGTCTACCACCTGGCCTGGAAGCAGTGCCCCGCCAAGTAGCAGGCGCCCGGCTCACAGGCTCCCCGGGCGGGCCGGCCCGGTCCGCCCGACTCCCGTCAGGATGGGTGTGACCTCGGTCGTCGTGACCTGTTCGAGGGCCCCGGCGGTCTCGCTCGGGAAGAGGCAGAGGCGAACCGCACCCGTGGATGGCGGCTGAGCCGCCGGCCGGTCTCCTCCAGGCCGCCGGGGGCCACCGCCGTCCACGGCAGCGCTCGGTACGGATGCCCGGCCCCACTCGGCGGGCGCCTACTCCGCCCAGGCCGGTGACCGCTGCCACGCGATCTACGACGCGTACGCCGCCCGGCTTCCGCACGCCCCCGCGCAGATCTTCACCGCGACCGGCACGGACACGCTCTTCGGCGACGGCTCGCCGGAGATCACCGGCCACCGGCCGGCCGGCGGCAACGCGACCCACGTCCACCGGTTCGACCACCGCCCGGCCGAGCACCCGCACTCCCTCGGCACGACTGGCTGCCCTGCGCACCCGGAACCCCGGCCCGCATCCGCCACTTCGGCTGAGCGCCGGCCGTGGGACGCCACGCGCGGTGGTCAGCCCCGGGCCGCGGCCGTCTCCCGGAACGTGTTCCGGTACGCCTGCGGGGACACCCCGATCGCCGCGTGCAGGTGCTGCCGCAGTGACGTGCCGGTGGCGAAGCCGACCTCCGCGGCGATGCGGTCGATCGCCAGGTCGCTGGTCTCCAGCAGGTGGCGGGCCCGGTGCACCCGCTGCTGGATCAGCCAGCGGCCGGGGCTGACGCCGGTCTCGTCCTGGAAGCGGCGGGCGAAGGTGCGCCGGCTCATCCCGGCGTGGTCCGCAAGCTCCCGCAGGGAAAGCGGCCGCTCCAGGTTCTCCAGGGCCCAGGCCCGGGTGGCCGCGGTCCCGGTGGCGCTCTCGTCCGGCACCGGCTGCTCGATGTACTGCGCCTGGCCGCCGTCCCGCCACGGCGGTACGACGCACTGCCGGGCCACGCTGTTGGCGACCGCGCTGCCGTGGTCGGAGCGGACGAGGTGCAGGCAGACGTCGACACCGGAGGCGGCGCCCGCGGAGGTCAGTACGTCACCGTCGTCGATGAACAGCACATCGGGGTCGAGGGCGACCCGCGGGAACATCCGGCGGAACCGGGGCGCCAGCGCCCAGTGCGTGGTCGCGGGCCGGCCGTCCAGCAGCCCGGCCGCCGCGAGCGTGAACGCCCCCGTGCAGATGGAGACGATCCGGGCACCGGGCCTGATCCGCGCCAGCGCGGCGGCGACCGGAGCGGGCACCTCGTCCGTGATCCGCGTCATGTCGTACGGCGGTACGACCACGGTGTCCGCGCTCTCCAGGGCTTCCGGCCCGTGCCCGAGGGTGACCGTGAAGTCGGCGCTGGTCGCCACCGTACGGTCGTCGGTCGCCGCGCAGGTCACCACCTCGTAGGCGCCCGGCACGCACGGGAAGACCCGGTTCGGGATGCCCAGCTCGAAGGGGTAGACACCGTCGAGGGCGAGCACGACGACCCGGTGGGGCCGGGTCTTGAGGAAGTCGATCTCGGACATGGCACGATTCTATCGCCCGCCGCCCATGTGGCCACCGCCCGTCCCGCCCCGGAAAGACGTTTGACGGCCGTCGGCGCCCGGTGATCCGATGCCGCACATGAGCACAGGTCAGCCGCATCCCGGGACGCCCCTCGTCGACGACGGCCTCGTACGGCGGCTGATCGCCGGGCAGTTCCCGCAGTGGGTGGGGCCGGCGGTGCGGCGGTGGCCGTCCGGCGGCACCGTCAACGCCATGTTCCGGCTCGGCGACGCCATGGTCGTGCGGCTGCCGCTGGCCGAGGGCGGGGCCGGGGACGTGACGAGGGAGCGGGAATGGCTGCCCCGTCTCGCACCCCATCTGCCCGTCCGCATCCCCGAGGTGCTCGGCGCCGGGGAGCCGGCCGAGGGGTGTCCGTGGCCGTGGTCGGTCTACCGGTGGCTGCCCGGGCGGCTTCCCGAACCGGACGCCCTGGCCGAACCCGTACTGCTCGCCGAGGACCTGGCCGCGTTCGTGACCGCGATGCGGAGCATCCCGCTGCCGGACGCGCCGCCGGCCCACCGGGGCGGGCCGCTCTCCTCGCTGGACGCGGACACCCGGGCGGCGATCGCGGAACTGCGCCGCATCCCGCAGGAGGACGTCGACTGCGACGCGGCGGCCGCCGTGTGGGAGGAGGCGCTGCGGGCCCCGGACGCCGACGGGCCGCCGGTGTGGCTGCACGCCGACCTGATGCCGGGCAACCTGCTGATCGACGACGACGGCAGGCTCGCCTCCGTCATCGACTTCGGGTGCGCGGGGGTGGGCGACCCGGCCTGCGACCTGTTCCCGGCGTGGAACCTGCTGCCGCCCGAGGGCAGGCAGGCGTTCCGCGAGACACTGGCCGTGGACGACGCGACGTGGCTTCGCGGCCGGGCCCGGACCCTCTCCCAGGCCCTGATCGCGCTGCCGTACTACCGCACGACGAACCCGGCCATGGCCCGCAACGCCCGGCACGTGATCCGGGCGGTCACTTCCCCGCGTACGTGACGAGGCCGGCCCAGGCGGCGGGGGAGAGGGTGAGGTGGGGGCCGGCCGTGTTCTTCGAGTCGCGGATGGGGATGGTGCTGGGGCGGACGGCGGCCTCGACGCAGTCGCCGCCGCTGCTGTAACTGCTCTTGATCCAGGCCGGCTCGGTGGTCTTCGTAAGTCCCCTCGCATTCGCTGCGACAGGCTCCAGGAGTCTTCCAGCGCAAGAGCCTGTGAGCGCATCCTGGCATAGCACCGTTGGAGGATGCTGATCTCTTTCGGCTCGGAGACGAGCAGGCCGCCTCGCCGCCGTAGGCGGACCACTTGTTCTCGACCGTCTCCAAGAGCCGCACAGGGCCCGCGAGTCCGGCGTGTGACTCCTGCACCGCCGGCATGATCTGGATCTCGACATTGCGCAGCTCCGCGATCTTCAAGACGTGGGTGATGAGTCGCGCTGGCCGAGCTGCTCGACACCGGGTTCCGCTCGCGGCCCTTCGGCCGCTGGAAGGAAGCGCTGGGCCGGGACCGCATCACCCACAGCCTCATCCAGACGCCGGAGGAGGCCGCGCGGGACCCGCAGCTGCGCGACAACGACATCGTCGTCCCGCTGGAAGGAGTCAGCGGGCCGCCGGAGACCGTCAGCAGCCCGGTCACCCTGCGAGGGATGCCGAAGGTGCCGGCGAAACGGGCGCCGGAGCTGGGCGAGCACAACGACGAGATCCCCGCCGAACCCGGGTCCGGACCCGACGAGATCACCGGACTGCGCGCCCGGGGAGCGGTCCCCGGCGGGACGGAAGCGGAGCCGCCGCGATGAGCGCGGCGCCGCGGCAGGCCCGGGGCCGGGACGGCCGGCCCCCTTCACCTCGACTTCGCCTCGAAATCCTCTGGACGAAGGACTCCGGGCGGTCGGAGTTTCCCAGGGGGGACAGGGCCCGTTGGTAGCGTCGGCCTGCCCCGTGCCACCGACCGAGAGAGACCTGATGCCCCCGACGATCCGCAGGGCCGTGATCCCCGCCGCCGGACTCGGTTCCCGTCTGCTGCCGCTGACGAAGGCCACGCCGAAGGAGATGCTCCCGGTCGGCGACAAACCGGTGATCGAACACACCGTGCGGGAGCTGGTGGACTCCGGCATCACCGACATCACCATCGTCGTCTCGGGCGGCAAGAGCCTGATCCAGGACCACTTCCGGCCGAACCGGGCTCGTGGAGCAGCTGCGCGCCGACGGCAAGACCGCGTACGCGGACGCCGTCGAGGAGGTCGCCGAGCTGGCCCGCCGCGGCCACATCACCTACCTCGACCAGTACGGCCCGTACGGCAACGGCACGCCCGTGCTGAACGCGGCCCGCTCCTTCGGCGACGAGCCCGTCCTGGTGCTCTGGCCGGACGACGTGTTCGTCGCCGACGTCCCCCGCTCCCAGCAGCTGATCCGCGCCTACGAGCAGACCGGCTGTCCGGTGCTGGCCCTGCTGCCGATGGACCCCGCCGACTCCCAGCGCTACGGCGTGCCCATCGTCAAGGAGGACCTCGGCGACGGCCAACTGCGCATCACCGGGCTGGTGGAGAAGCCCGCGCCGGCCGACGCGCCGTCCCCGTACGCGGCCATCGGCGGTTACGTCATCACCCCCGGCATCATCGACGAACTGCGCGAACAGACCCGCCGCTGGTACGAGCACCGCACCGGCGAGGTCTACCTGACCGACGCCATCAACGCCTACGCCGCCAGCCGGGCCGTGTACGGGCAGGTCATCCAGGGCCGCTGGTACGACACCGGCAACCCGGCCGACTACCTCGTCGCCCAGATGGCCTTCGCGCTCGCCCACCCCGAGTACGGTCCCGTCGTGCGCGGCCTGGTCCGCGGGCTCGACGAGGAGTCGGAGGGCAAGCCGGATACGGTATGATCATCTCAGAGCTGGTCGCTACAGAAAACCGGTGGCTGGTGCTGCGTTGGTGGTCCAAGGAAAGACGTCCCGCTTCCTGCGGGGAGATGCAGGTGCAAGGCCTGCCCGGCGCTCCATTCGGTGCCCGTCCGCATCATGCGGACGGGCACCGCGGCGTTTGTCCCGTCTGCGACCGTGCTGCTCAATTCCTGTTGTTCAGGCGGTCAGTCGGTAGTTGAGCCGTCCGAGGGTGCGGGTGCGGGTGCGGCTGAGTGGGTGCTCGGACCAGTGGGCGCCGAGGCGGATCATGTTGATCGCGGTGGCGGAGCAGGCGGGTCGGAGGCGGACCTTCGCCAGGCCGCGGCAGCGGGCCCGGCGCATCCCGGTGGTGTCGAGGGCTCGGTTGACCGTCCGCTCCATTCCGGCGCGTAGGGCGTACTTGGCTTGCCAGGTCCTGGTCTGCTGTGTGGCGCGGGCGGCGGTCACGGCCTCGCGGAGTTCTTGCGGGCGCAAGGTGAGCCGGCGACGGCCTCGGGGCGAGGTGGCGCACCGGCTTTGGAACGGACATGCGCGGCATGCAGCGGTGGGGAACTTCACGACGACGACGTCGCGGCCGTGCTGCTGGGCCGGGCTCCGGTTGAGGCCGGTGTTCCCGGCGGGGCGGCGGATCTGGCGGGCTTTCCAGCCGATGGCGAGGGCGTTCTTGCCGAAGCCGTTGGCGGTGCGGGCCCACCAAGATCGCCAACAGGGCCCCGGTCCTGGGCCTGAGCGGGAGGGCGAGATCCGATGGAAGGCGGATCCGGGTAGCGGAACTGCCGGATCTGGGCGTCGCCCGGTCCGAACGTCCGGCCGGTTCGGGTCGACGGGTCGAGCTGGACGGCGTTCTCCGCCCCGCCGTGGCTGCCTGTCGCGAAGCCTGACAGGGTGCGCAGGGCGCCGGAGGCCCTGGATGCGGCACGCGCCCGGCTTGCCGGACTCACCGCCCGCTGCACCTTCCTCGCCGGCGACTTCACGGAGTCGGTTCCCGAGGGCGGCGACGTCTGCCTCCGGTCCCGCGTCCTGCACGACTGGCACGACGAGCGTTGTCGCACCATTCTGGCCCGGTGCCCCGGGCCATCCGCCCGGACGCCGAACTCCCCTTTGTAGAACGCCTGTTGCCCACCCGTACGGCGGCGGCCTGGGACCTCCACATGCGGTGCAACGTGGGCGGCCGGGAACGCGAGGAGCCCCGCTGCCGACGTCTGCTGGGGGAGGCGGGCTTCAGGCAGGCGGCTTGCCGTCCGCTCCGGCTGGGAGCCTCATCGCTGCACGCCGTGCGGGGCTGAGCTGCGCGGCTCGTCCACTGCGGGGAACCGCGCGAACAGCCACGACGGTGCGGCAGGCGGCCACGCACCGTCTGTCTAGCCGGCCTGTCCCATCCCCGCCGCGTTGGGCCAGCTCTGCGCGTTGGGCCACCCCGTGGCCGGCGCCGGGGCCAGCTCGGGCGCCGGGGGCGCGGGTGCCGTCATCCCCCGTACCTGCGCCGCGGTCAGCCCGCCCCGCGCCGGCACCCCGGTCGGGGTGGGCCCGACCGGAGCGGGCTGCGGCGGGGCCTGCACGGGCATCTGCATCGGAGTCTGCATCGGGGGCTGCATGGGCGGCGCCTGCACGGGCGCCTGCATCTGGGCCACCATCGGCTGAGGCTGCTGCATGACGGGCGCTGCCGCCGGCATCGGCATCCCGGCCGGCGGACCGGCGACGGGGAGCGGCATGCCGACACCGGCGGCGGGAGCGGCGGCGAGACCCGGCCCCGTGGCCGACGCCGCGGCGAGACCCGGAACGGGCCCCGCACCGACGGCCTGGGCGAGCTGAATGCCCGCCCCGTTGGTCTCGCTCACCAGCCGGTCAACCGCCGCCGTACCCGAGCTGTAGCTGGTCCCATTGCCCAGCTCGGGCACGGCGGCTCCCCTCCTGGACCCGTAGAGCACCTGCTCCATGGCGGACACCAGGCGACGCACGTCCACCTCGGGGCGCACCACGAGCCTCAGGAAGCGACTGGACGAACCGATCTTGTTGCCGCACTCGCGGACCAGGATGCGGTGCTCGGTGAGCATGCGGTCCCGGACCACCGTGCCCTCGGCACCGACGGGCAGCCGTACGAACAGGAAGTTGCCCTGCGAGGGGTAGACGGTCAGACCCGGCAGGACGGAGAGCTGGCTGGCCATCTCCAGCCGGTCCTTGCGGACCTGGAGCAGGCTCTGCGCGTACTCGGCGCCGTGCTCCTTGAGCATGAAGACGACGTACTCGGCGAACGCGTTGAGGTTCCACTTGGGCAGCATCGAGCGGACCTTGCCGGCCAGCGACGGGTTGGCGACCATGTAGCCGAACCGGATGCCGTGCAGACCGAAGTTCTTGCCGAGGCTGCGCAGCACGATGACGTTCGGCCGCAGCATCGCCTCCTGGACGACGCTGGGCTCGGCCTCGGCGTCGGCGAACTCCAGGAAGGACTCGTCGATGACGATCAGGTCCAGGTCGGCCATGGCGTCCATGAACTGCACCAGGGCCTGCTTGTGCAGGAAGCCGCCGTCGGGGTTGTTGGGATTGCAGATGACGGCGACCCGGGTGCCCCGCTTGCGGATGAACTCGGCGTACTGCGCGAGGTCCAGGGCGAAGCCGCCCGACTCCTGGAGCGGGAACATGTCGACGCGCTTGCCGGTCTCCATCGGCTGGTCGGTCCAGCGGCCGAAGGTGGGGACGGGGACGGCGAGGGACTCACGGACCAGCAGGTGGTCGATCCAGGTGATCAGCTCGGTGGAGCCGTTGCCCATGGCCACGGCCTGCGGCGGGAGCTGGAGGAGCTGGCAGAGCTCGGCGGTGATGGTGTCCGCGCTGCTCGGGTAGAACGTGATGATGTCCTTCAGCCTGGACGCCATCGTTTCCATCATCGCCGGGGTGGGGAAGTACGGATTGCAGGGAATGCAGAAATCGACGGGACCAGCCCCCTCGCCTCCCTCGCGGGTCAGCGCCGCCATCGACGGGCTGTGCGCGCCGCTGCGGAACAACGAGGTGACGTTGCCTGCCATTGAACCTCCGTATGAGGCGGGCCCGGTGGGGACGACCGGGCCCGTCGTCTGGGTGGCCCGCGCGGGGGAGCACGGGCCGTCCTTGAGTACGGAGTCACGCGTGGCGTTGTTCAACGGATGTGAAAGAAATGTGACCTACCGTTTCTGCTCGGGACTCCGCCGCGCGGGCGCGACCAGCCCCTTACCGGCCGCGCCCGCGCCGCCTCAGGCTCCGAACGAATGAACCGTCCGTGACCTGTAGGTCTGCCCCGGCCGCAGCACCGTCGAGGGGAAGCGCGCCTGGTTCGGCGAGTCGGGGAAGTGCTGGGTCTCCAGGCACAGTCCGTCACCCTGCCGGTAGGTGCGGCCGGAGGTGCCGGTGAGGGTGCCGTCGAGGAAGTTGCCCGAGTAGAACTGCAGGCCCGGCTGGTCCGTGGCGATCTTCAGGGTGCGCCCGGAGCGCGGGTCGCGCAGGGTGGCGATGTGCTCCGGCTCGGCGGTGACGCCCTTGTCGAGGACCCAGTTGTGGTCGAAGCCCTTGGCCTGCACCTGCTGGGGGTGACCCGCGCGGATGTCCCGGCCGACCGGCTTGCCCTTGCGGAAGTCGAAGGGGGTGCCGGAGACCCTGGCCAGTTCGCCCGTCGGGATCAGACCCGAGTCGGTGGGGGTGTAGCGGCCGGCGGCGATCGTCAGCTCGTGGTCCTCGACCGTGCCCGTGCCCTCACCGGCGAGGTTCCAGTAGGTGTGGTTGGTGAGGTTGACCACGGTCGGCTTGTCGGTGGTGGCCGTGTAGTCGATGATCCAGTCACCGTGCCGGTCGAGGGTGAAGGTGACCTTCGTCCTGAGGGTGCCCGGGTAGCCCATCTCGCCGTCGACGCTGGTGTAGTGGAGGTGCAGGCCGACGTCGGAGCCCGAGGTGAAGCCCTCGATGTCCCAGACCTTCGTGTTGAAGCCCTTGGCGCCGCCGTGCAGGCTGTTGACGCCGTCGTTGACGGAGAGCTGGTAGCTCTTGCCGTCGAGGGTGAACTGCCCCTTGGCGATCCGGTTCCCGTACCGGCCGATGGTCGCGCCGAAGAAGGTGGTTCCGGCGACGTACGCGGCCAGGTCGTCGTAACCGAGCGACACGTTGGCGTACGTGCCGTGCCGGTCCGGGATCTCCAGGGACTGGATGATGCCGCCGTAGGAGAGGACCTTGAGACGGGTGCCGCCGTTCTCCAGGGACCAGCGGTGGACCCTGGTGCCGTCGGCGAGCTTCCCGAAGAGCTCCTTCACCGGCTTCCGGCCTCCGGAGGAGGCCTCGGCGGTGCCCGTGCCGAGGGTGGTGGCGGCGATCCCCGCCGCCGCGGCTCCCGCGATGACCGTGCGTCTGTTCAGTTCCATCTAGCGGCTCCTTGAGAAGAGAGTTGAAGGCGCCCGCTGGGTCCCGCGCCCCGAAGGGGTGCGGGGAACCGCGCGACCGGCCCCCGCCGGCACGCGCTTTCTGTACGGCCTTCCAGCGGAGCGCCTGCGCTGACTACGAACCGGACTTGCGCTTGTTCCACACGTCGAATCCGACGGCCGCGAGCAGGGCGAGGCCCTTGATGACCTGTTGCCAGTCGGTGCCGACGCTGAGGAGGTTCATGCCGTTGTTCAGCACGCCGAGGACGAGACCGCCGATGATGGCCCCGAGGATGGTGCCGACACCACCGCTCATGGAGGCGCCGCCGATGAACGAGGAGGCGATCGCCTCCAGTTCGAAGCCGTCGCCCGCCTTCGGCGAGGCCGCGTTCAGCCGGGCCGCTACCACCAGACCGGCCAGGGCCGCGAGCACGCCCATGTTCAGGAAGACGTAGAAGGTGACCTTCCTGTCCTTGACGCCGGACAGCTTGGCCGCCGGCAGGTTGCCGCCGATCGCGTAGATGTGCCGCCCGAAGACCGCGTTGCGCATGACGTAGCCGTAGCCGACGACCAGCGCGCCCAGGACGATCAGGACGATCGGGGCGCCCTTGTAGCTGGCGAGCAGCATGGTCAGGACGAGGATCGCGGCGATCAGCGCGGTCAGCTTGAGCAGGAACAGCCGGGTGGGCGGCACGTCCAGGGCGAACTCCTGCTGGCGGCGGCGGTCGCGGAACTCCTGCCAGACCACGGCGGCGATCAGCACGATGCCCAGCAGCAGCGTGATGTTGTGGTAGTTGGTGTGCGGGCCGACCTCGGGGAGGAAGCCGTTGCCCAGGTTCTGCAGGCCGTTCGGGAACGGGCCGATGGTCTGGCCCTGGAGCAGGATCTCGGTGAGACCGCGGAAGAGCAGCATCCCGGCGAGGGTGACGATGAACGACGGTATGCCGAAGTAGGCGATCAGCACGCCCTGGGCGGCGCCCGCGAAGGCGCCCATCACCAGGCACAGGACCAGCGCGACCGGCCAGGGCACGCCGTGATCGACCGTCAGCACGGCGGCGAAGGCGCCCACGAACGCGGTCAGCGATCCGACCGACAGGTCGATGTGCCCGGCGATGATCACCATCATCATGCCGATGGCCAGGATCAGGATGTAGCTGTTCTGCAGCACCAGGTTGGAGACGTTGCGCGGCAGCAGCAGGTCCCCGTCGGTCCACACGGCGAACAGGGCGACGATCAGGCCGAGCGCGATCAGCATGCCGTACTGGCGCATGTTGCGGCGCAGCCCGTCCAGGACCATCCGGAGCAGGTTCCCGTCGGCGGCCGATCCGCTCCTGCCCGGCGGCGCGGGCGCCGGGCTCTTGGCGGTGACATCCGTGCTCATCGCGTTACCTCTTTGTCCTTCGTCATATGGCGCATCAGCACTTCCTGCGTGGCCTCGGCCCTGGGCACCTCACCGGTCAGACGGCCCGCGGCCATGGTGTAGATGCGGTCGCACATGCCGAGCAGCTCGGGCAGTTCGGAGGAGATGAAGACGACCGCCTTGCCCTGGGCGGCGAGCCGGTCGATGACCGTGTAGATCTCGTACTTGGCGCCCACGTCGATGCCGCGGGTCGGCTCGTCCAGGATCAGCACGTCAGGACCCGCGAAGATCCACTTGCTGAGGACGACCTTCTGCTGGTTGCCGCCCGACAGCTTGCCCACCGGCTCGAACACCGTGGGCGCCTTGATGTTCATGGAGGTGCGGTAGCCCTCGGAGACCTGCCGCTCCTCGTGCTCGTCCACGATCCCGCGCCGGGCGACCTTGTTCAGCGCGGTCAGCGAGATGTTGCGGTTGATGGTGTCGATGAGGTTGAGGCCGTAGTGCTTGCGGTCCTCGGTGACGTAGGCGATGCCGTGGCCGACCGCCTCGGCGACCGACTTGGTACGGATCTCCGTGCCGTCCTTGAGGACCGTGCCGCCGTCGTAGCGGCCGTAGGTCCGTCCGAAGACGCTCATCGCGAGTTCGGTGCGGCCGGCGCCCATCAGGCCGGCGATACCGACGATCTCGCCGCGCCGGACGTGGACCGACACGTCGTCGACGACCTTGCGATCCTGGTCGATCGGGTGCCGCACGGTCCAGTCGCGGATCTCCAGGGCCGGTGCCGCGTCCTCTTCGCCCTCGTAGGGGGTGCGCTCGGGGAAGCGGTGGTCGAGGTCGCGGCCGACCATGCCGGAGATGATCCGCTCCTCGGTGGTCTCCGCCGACTTCACGTCGAGGGTCTCGATGGAGTGACCGTCACGGATGATCGTCACCGAGTCGGCGACCCGGCGGATCTCGTTGAGCTTGTGCGAGATGATGATCGAGGTGATGCCCTGGTTCTTCAGCTCCAGGATCAGGTCGAGGAGTTTGCCGCTGTCCTCGTCGTTCAGAGCCGCGGTCGGCTCGTCGAGGATGAGCAGCTTCACCTTCTTCGAGAGCGCCTTCGCGATCTCCACCAGCTGCTGCTTGCCCACGCCGATGTCGGTGACGCGGGTCTCCGGGTGGTCGTCCAGACCCACCCGGCGCAGCAGTTGGGTGGCGTGCCGCAGGGTCTCGCGCCAGTCGATGAACCCGCCCTTGGCGTGTTCGTTGCCGAGGAAGATGTTCTCCGCCAGCGAGAGGTACGGCGACAGCGCCAGCTCCTGGTGGATGATCACGATGCCGCGCTGCTCGCTCGCCCGGATGTCACCGAACGCGCAGGGCTCGCCCTCGAAGAGGATCTCGCCCTCGTAACTGCCGTGCGGATGGACGCCGGAGAGGACCTTCATCAGGGTCGACTTGCCGGCGCCGTTCTCCCCGCAGATGGCGTGGACCTCGCCCTGGCGGACGGTCAGAGTGACGTCCGACAGTGCCTTGACGCCGGGAAAGGTCTTGACGATCGAGCGCATTTCCAGGACGGGTCCCGCCATGGTCTGCCTTCCAATCAGTGCTTGACGGTCGGGGGTCGGCGGATCACTTGAGCTGGGCGTCGGTGTAGTAGCCGCCCTTGACCAGGACGTCCTCGTAGTTGGACTTGTCGACGCTCACCGGCTGGAGCAGGAAGGCGGGGACGACCTTGGACCCGTTGTCGTAGGTCTTGGTGTCGTTCGTCTGCGGGGTTTTCTTGTTCAGCGCGTCGTCGACCATCGTTGCCGCGACCTCGGCGAGCTTCCGGAGGTCCTTGTAGACGGTCTGTGTCTGCTGCCCCGCGATGATCGACTTGACGGACGCCAGCTCGGCGTCCTGGCCGGTGATGACGGGAAGCGGCTGGCTGCCCGACCCGTAGCCGTCGGACTTCAGGGCGGCGAGGATGCCGATCGAGATGCCGTCGTAGGGCGAGAGCACCGCGTCGACCTTGGCGGACTTGTAGGAGGAGGTCAGGATGTCCTCCATGCGCGACTGCGCGGTCGCGCCGTCCCAGCGCAGGGTGGTGACCTTGTTCAGCGCGGTCTGGCCGGACTTGACCACCAGCTGCTTCTTGTCGATGTACGGCTGGAGCACGCTCATCGCGCCGTTGAAGAAGTACTTGGTGTTGTTGTCGTCGTTCGAGCCCGCGAACAGCTCGATGTTGAACGGGCCCTTCTTGCCGCTGTCCAGACCCAGCTTGTGCACGATGTACGTGCCCTGCTCGACGCCGACCTTCTCGTTGTCGAAGGACGCGTAGTAGTCGACGTTCTTGGTGCCGAGGATCAGCCGGTCGTAGGCGATGACCGGGATCTTGGCGTCCGCGGCCTCCTGGAGCACGTTGTTCAGGGACTTGTTGTCGATCGCCGCGATGACCAGGCCCTTGACGCCCTGCGTGATCAGGTTCTCGATCTGCGAGACCTGGTTGTCCGGGTTGTCCTCGCCGAAGACCAGCTTGGTCTTGTAGCCCTTGGCCTCGATGTCCTTGACAAGGTTGTTGCCGTCGTTGATCCAGCGCTCGGACGACTTGGTCGGCATCGCGATGCCGATCGTGCCGCCCTTGGCGCTGCCGTTGTCCTCCTTGCTGCCGCCTTCGCTGTTCTGCCCGCAGGCGGACAGGGTCAGGGCGAGGGAGGCGGCCCCGGCTATGAGGGTGAGGGCGCTTCTACGAGTGCGCATGGTGATCGGTCCCTGTTCTTCTCGTCGTTGAGAGGTACGTGCGAGGTCTTTCGAGCGCCCCGAGGGGCGCGGGGCAGCGGTTGATTCGCGGCTCGGCCGTGTGGGCGCGACCGCCCACACGCGGCCCGCAGCCCGCATCGGTCATCCGGTGGAACCTTCGACGGGGAATCGGTTCAGACGTCCCGGCAACCGGGATCCGAGCGGCGCCATCTCCCCGTCCGCCCCGTGCCGCGCCAGCAGGTCCAGCGCGAGCCGCCCCCGCCGCACCCGCTCGCGCGCGGTGTCCAGGGTCACGTCCCGCAGGTGGGTGCCCCACGGGTAGATGCCGGGAGCCTTGGACAGACCGAACTTCAGGTAGATCGGCGCGCCGCGCCGGATCAGCTCGGCGACCTCGTACATCCGGATGTAGCCGCCGAGGTCGTCGGGGGCCTCGATGTACATGTCCATGGGGGCGCCGGACACCCGCCGGATCTCGGTGAGGTGATCGAGGGTCAGGTCGCTGGGTACGTTGACGGAGTCGGCGCCGAGGTGCTCGAAGACCGAGTACGACGCCGGGTTGACCGGACCGACGAGCGCGGACACCTTCAGCGTGGTGTCGGCCGGGACGATCCCCGCCTGCCGGGCCCGGTGCAGCGTCCACAGCACGCCCTCGTCGGCGACGAGCAGGCACTTGACGCCCAGTTCCGTGGCCCGTACGGCGTCTTCGACACATCCGGCGACCGCGTCGTGGCCCCGTGCGCGCAGTCCGGCCCCCCGCGAGTCGGAGCGCACGGAACCGCCGATGTCCCAGGTGCCGCGCGGGCCGGTGAACAGACAGAGCTCGATGTCACGCTCGTTCGTCGCGTCGACCATCTCCGTGATCTCGGCGTCGGTGAGCATCCACACGCCGCTGCCCTGGCTGATCCGGTGGATCGGTACGTCCAGCCGTGAGGACTCCTTGAGCACGACGGCAAGCGCCTCGGGACCCTCGCAGGAGGGGATCTCGGTGCGCCACCTGCCGCCGCCCGGGAAGGTGTGGGCGGAGGCGTCGGCGGGATCGAGGGCGGGCGCGCCCAGACCGAGGGCGGTGAGTGCCTGCTCACCGGGTCGGCGGGCCGCCGTAACGGAAGCGTCGGTCGTCACAAGCTGTCCTTCGTGTTCGATATTTCGGACAAGGTTCGCGGCTCTGGGCAGAGAAAAAGCAGCGGTGTACGCCGGCCACGGCGAGGTCACGGCACGCCGCGGCCGGCGTACGACTAGGGGCGGAGCAGCACCTTGCCCACCTTCGGATCACCGGCGCCCACCAGCTCGATGGCCTGGGGGAACTCGGTCAGCGGCAGCTCGTGCGTGACCAGCGGCAGCGGATCGAGCAGCCCGGCCCCGAACACCCGCACCGCGTGCGACCAGGCATCCGGCGGCGCCCCGAAGACGGTGTGCACCTCCAGCTGCCGTACGACGAGGTCGGTCGGGTCCAGGCCCTCGGCGCCGGGGGCCGGGATGCCGGTCAGGACCAGGCGTCCGCCGCGCCTGAGCAGGGAGGCGGCGGTGCGCGCGGCGGACGCGGACCCGGCGGTCTCGATGACCACGTCGAAGTCGTCGGGGAGTTCCTGGTCCCTGGTGCGGAAGTCGGAGGCGCCGAACCGGCGGGAGAGCGCCTCCCGGTCGTCACGCGTGCCGACCACGAGCAGTTCGCCCGGCGAGACCGCGCGCAGGAACTGCACGGCGAACATGCCCAGTGTTCCGGTCCCGACCACCGCGACGCGCTCGCCCGGCCGGGCGTTGCCCTTCAGGGCGGCGGCCGCGATGCAGGCGGCGGGTTCCAGGAGTGCGGCGGCGGTCAGGTCCGAGTCGTCCGGGAGCGCGTGCAGCAGGCGGGCCGGGAGGGTCAGTGTGGCGGCCATGGCACCCGGCTGGGTGAACCCGGTCTCCTCGTACCCGTCCGTGCACAGCGTGGTCTCGCCCGCATGGCACCGGTCGCACACCTGGCAGTTCCGGAACCCCTCACCGACCACCTTGCGGCCGACCAGGCCCGCGGGGACTCCGGCACCGACCGCCCGTACCGTCCCCGACCACTCGTGTCCCGGCGTCAGCGGGTAACGGACGTACCCCTCCGGCCGGTTGCCCTGGTACACCTCACGGTCGCTTCCGCAAATCCCGACCGCGTGCACGGCGACCAGCGCCTCGCCGGGACCGGGCTCGCGGGGCGTGTGCTCCTCGACGCGGTGCGCGCCCGGCGCCTCGACGACGACCTGGGAGCTCACTTCGACGCCCCCTTCGGCCTGCGCTGCTCCCAGCCGTCGGCCCAGAGGTCGAAGCGGGCCTGCTGCTGCGGGAACTCGGCGGCGGCGTCCGCGTCGAACTCGACCCCGAGGCCGGGTGCGTCGGACAGGTGGAAGTAGCCGTCGACGACCTCCGGCGCCCCCTTGACCACCTTCTTGATCTCGGCGTCGGCGAAGTCGTTGAAGTGCTCCAGGATCTTGAAGTTCGGGGAGGTGAACCCGACCTGGAGCGAGGCGGCGGTCAGCACGGACCCGCCGACGTTGTGCGGCGCGACGAGCACGTAGTGCGTCTCGGCGGTCGCGGCCAGCTTGCGCGTCTCCCAGATGCCGCCGATGTGGCCGACGTCCGGCTGGATGACGTCCACGGCCTGGCTCTCGAAGAGTTCGCGGAACTCGATGCGGTCGTGGATGCGCTCCCCGGTGGCGACCGGGATGTCGACCTTGGCGGCGACCTTCTCCAGCGCCTTCAGGTTCTCCGGCGGGCAGGGCTCCTCCAGCCAGGCCGGCTTGAAGGGCGCGAGTTCGTGCGCGAGCCGGACGGCCGTCGAGGGGGAGAAGCGGCCGTGCATCTCCAGCATCAGTTCGGCGTCCGGCCCGATGGCGTCCCGGACGGCCTCGATCAGCGACACGGAGTACAGCGTCTGCTCGTGGTCCAGCTCGAAGTGCCCGGTCCCGAACGGGTCGATCTTCAGCGCCCGGTACCCGCGCTCGATGACCCCCTGGGCTGCCTTGTGGTACGCCTCCGGCGTCCGCTCGGTCGTGTACCAGCCGTTGGCGTACGCCTTGACCCTGTCCGTGACCTTCCCGCCGAGCAACTGCCACACCGGCACGCCCAGGGCCTTGCCCTTGATGTCCCAGCAGGCCATCTCGACGACGGCGATGCCGGACATGACGATCTCACCCGCACGGCCGTAGTCGCCGTACTTCATCCGGCGCACGAGGTCTTCCACCGCGAACGGGTCCGAACCGAGAATGTGGTTGGCCTCGGCCTCCCGCAGGTACCCGATCAGCGCGTCGGTGTGACCGAGCATCCGGGTCTCGCCGACTCCCGTGATCCCTTCGTCGGTGTGCACCTGGACGTACGTCAGGTTGCGCCAGGGCGTCCCGACCACGTGTGTGCTGATTCCGGTGATGCGCACGGCAGTTGCCCCTCAGCTGTTCGAGATTTCGTCACACGTTCGAAATGCTGGCGTGACAGTAAGGACGGGGCGGCGGGGGTGTCAATGGGTCCGACAGGTAACGGTTTCGGCAAGGCTTTCGACATTGTTTTCGGTCCCCCACAGAACCTTCACAGGCCTGGGTGGTTAAGCGACCGCCGGGGAACTTAGTCTTCCCGCGTCATGGACTACTGCCACCCGTGCCGACGGCACCTCAACGGCGCCCTCGCCTGTCCGGGGTGCGGCACTCCCGCCGAGCCGCTGCGCGCGTCCGCGCCGGAGGCGACCACCCCCGAACCGGCGGACACCGGCGAACCTCCCCACCCGCAGCCGGAGTTCGCGGACGACCGCCCCGGTGGCGCCACCGACGGTGGCGACGGCGACGAGGGTGACGAGCCCTCCCCGGGGGGCCGGGCGGACCGGCGGCGGGCGGCGCGCGGGCGGGGCGGCCGGAGCCGCGGACGAGCAGCCGAGAGCCCTGCCGGCGGCGCCGAGGCCGAGGAGGAGCCTTCCGGGGCCGACGGGAGCCGTCGCGACCGCAAGGCCGCGGCCCACCGCCGACGGCGCCGCAGGATCCTGCTCGTGAGCGTGGCGTGCGTCCTGGCGGCGGGCTGCCTGAGCCTGGCCGAACTCGGCACGGACGCCATACCGTTCACCAGCCCCGGGCCGGCCTCGGCGGGCGGTGACACCACCGACGGCGGCACCTCCACGTCGTCCCCGGGTACGACGGCCGAGCCGCTGGGGGACACCTCCGGCGCGACCGGACCGGCGAGTTCGGCCTCCGCCGACCCCTCCGCCTCCGCGTCCCCCTCCGCGTCGAAGGACAAGGGGTCCGGCTCCCCGTCGGCGACCCCGAAGGGAACCTCGGCGCAGTCGGCGACGACGGGCCCGGGGACCGGCCCGCAGACGCCGACGGCGGCACCGACCTCCTCGGCGGCCTCGACGCCGACGGCGGACCCGACGACCTCGAACCCGAGCCCGACTCCGTCGCAGAGCCACTCGTGCACGCGGTTCCTGTGGTGGTGCTCCTAGCGGAAGCGCCCGGTGAAGCGCGCCCCGTGGGGGGCGCGGGGAACCGCGCGACCGGCCCCCGCGGGCCGGCGCCGGAAAATCCCCCCGGCAAACCGAGCAAACCTGTCACACCCGCAGAACCCGCTCCGTCATAGGTGTGTATCCCGCTGAATCCAACGGAGGAGCACACCATGGAAGCCCGTCTGAACCTCTTCGCCAGCCCCACCGGCAACAAGCTGATCAAGGCCTTCAACGGCGCGGGCAGGGCCGCCGAGGGGACGTCGATCCCCGCCGCGACCCTGGAACTGGTCAAGATCCGGGCCAGTCAGATCAACGGCTGCGGCTTCTGCCTCGACATGCACACCAAGGACGCGGGGGCCGCGGGCGAGACCCAGCAGCGCCTGCACATGGTCGGCGCCTGGCGCGAGGCGACCGTCTTCACCGAGGCCGAGCGCGCCGCGCTGGAGCTGGCCGAGCAGGGCACCCGGATCGCCGACGCGGCGGGCGGCGTCCCCGACGAGGTGTGGGAGAACGCGGCCAAGCACTACACCGAAGAGGAACTCGTCGCGCTGGTGGCGACGATCGCGGTCATCAACGCCTACAACCGGCTGAACGTCATCTTCCAGCAGCCGGCGGGCGACTACCGCCCCGGCCAGTTCGCGTAACCGCCCGGGGGGCTGCGGCCGGCCGCGCCGGGCGGCGGCCCCCCGGCCAGGACCTGTCGTTCGGATCATGCCGCAGACGCGGGGTTTGGCACGCACTTTTTCGGAGGCGGGACCCAGCAGCAGCCGCGTCGTCGTCACTCGCCGGCGTCCCCCGGTCTTCGGCCGGGAGGTGTCCCCACCGCGCCGGCTCCCTTCTCCGCCTTGCGGCCGCACGCAGGTCTAGGCGTCCAGCATCCGCCGCAGCAGGTCCCGCAGCGACAGCCGCTCGGCGTCCGACAGCCCCGCCAGCGGCTCGCGGGCGAACCGCAGCCCGTCGCGCAGGTCGCGGGCGACCCGGCGGCCCTCGTCCGTCGCCGCGGCCAGCTTCACCCGGCGGTCGGCCGGGTCGGGCCGCCGCTCCGCGAGGCCCCGCGCCTCCAGCCGGTCCACGATCCCCGTCACGTTCGACGGCTCGCACTTCAGCTTCTGCGCGAGCTTCCGCATCGGCAGCGGCTCCAGCGAGAGCAGGCTGAGCAGCCGCGCCTGCGCCCCGGTGAGCGCGTGCTCGCCCGCCGCCTCCTCGTAGTCCGCGTAGAAGCGGGCCACGACATCCCCGATCAGCTCGACGACCTCGAAGGTCAGGGCGTCGGGGCGCCGGGTCTCTGGGCTGGGCTGTGAGGACGACATGCGCCCAAGAATACCCCGTTACTTGACATCCTGAAATATTAAGGAGCATGGTTGTTTCAGGTACTGAAGTAATTAGGAAAGGCGCATGTCATGATCAACCGCGAGTGGCACCTGGTGAGCCGTCCCGTCGGCTGGCCGAAGCCCGAGGACTTCGCCCTGGTCGAGGCGGAGGTCCCGACGCCGGGTGAGGGGCAGGTGCTCGTGCGGAACAAGTACCTCTCCGTCGACCCGTACATGCGCGGCCGGATGAGTGCCGCCAAGTCGTATGCCGCCCCCTTCGAGCTGGGCAAGGTCATGCAGGGCGGCGCGGTCGGCGAGGTCGTCGAGTCGAACGCCGGGGGCATCGCGGCCGGCGACCACGTCCTGCACTTCTTCGGCTGGCGCGAGTACGCGGTCATGGACGCGAAGAACGCGGTCAAGGTCGACGCGGCGGCGGCGCCCCTGTCGACGTACCTCGGTGTCCTCGGCATGACCGGTCTCACCGCCTACGCGGGCCTGTTGCGCACCGCCTCCTTCAAGGAGGGCGACTCGGTCTTCGTCTCCGGCGCGGCCGGCGCGGTCGGCAGCCAGGTCGGCCAGATCGCCAAGCTCAAGGGCGCCTCGCGGGTGATCGGCTCGGCCGGCTCCGACGAGAAGGTCAAGCTGCTGGTCGAGGAGTACGGCTTCGACGCGGCCTTCAACTACAAGAACGGCTCCGTCGGCGAGCAGCTGCGGGCGGCCGCGCCCGACGGCGTCGACGTCTACTTCGACAACGTGGGCGGCGACCACCTGGAGGCGGCCATCGGGCAGCTGAACCGGAACGGCCGGATCGCGGTCTGCGGCATGATCTCCGTCTACAACAACACCGAGCCCGCGCCCGGCCCGAGGAACCTCGCCCGTCTCATCCAGACCCGCGGCCGGATCGAGGGCTTCCTGGTGGGCGACCACTACGACCTGCAGCCGCAGTTCGTCGCCGAGGTCGGCCCGTGGGTTGCCTCGGGGCGGCTGAAGTACCGCGAGACGATCGTCGAGGGCATCGAGAACAACCTGGAGGCGTTCCTCGGGGTCCTGCGCGGCGACAACACCGGAAAGATGATCGTCAAGCTGTAGGGCTGCTGCCCACCTTTCCGGTATGCGGTAAATTCTTTCCGAAATCGACGACGGCCGGCTCGACGTCGTCGTGAACCCGCCGAAGGAGATGGGCGGCAGCGGATCCGGGACCAACCCGGAACAGCTGTTCGCCGCGGGGTACAGCGCGTGCTTCCACGCGCTCGGGGCCGTCGCCCGGCAGGCCGGGGCCGACATCTGCGGTTCGACCGTCACCGCGCGGGTCGGGCTCGGGAGGAACGACGACGGGTTCGGCGTCATCGTGGACATCTCGGCGGCGATTCCGGGCGTCGAGGAGGGGGGCGCCCGTGACCTCGTCGAGAAGACGCACGACGTGTGCCCGTACTCGAAGGCGACGCGCGGGAACATCAGCGTGACGCTGGTCCGACGATTGTCGTTGGTGTGGTGCGGGGGCCGCACCCCTGGACGTGGGGTGCGGCCTCTCGTCTGCCGGGTGCGGGCGCGTTGTGGCTGGCCGTGCGGTTCCCCGCGCCCCTGGGCGGGTCGCGCTCAGCGGGTTTCGAGCGCCGCCCGGTGCACGGCCTTTGCCAGCCGGTCGTTCTCGGGGGCCGCTCCGCCCGGGAACGCGAACCGTCGCCTCGTGTAGCCGTAGGCGACCCCGCTGCGCGGGTCGGCGAACGCCTGGGAGCCCGCCGCGCCGCTGTGGCCGATCGTGCCCGCGCCGAGGAACGGGTGCCAGGTGTCCGCCGTCGCCTGGAAGCCCAGGCCGTACGACTTGTGGGTGCGCGCCACCAGGTCGTATCCCACCGAGTGGAACTGGCCGAACTCCGCGACCGTGTCCTCCTTCAGCAGCGCCGCCTTGCCGTCGATCTCGCTGAGCAGCGCCGCGTACATCCCGGCCAGGCCGCGCGCCGACGCCACCCCGCCGAAGGAGGCCGGGCCCCGGGCACGGACCCGCGGGTCGTTGGGCAGGGCCGCCAGGTCCACGGGCTCGGCGGCGTGCTCGTTGAAGGCGATCCCCGGGAGGGTCCGCGGGCCGGGGGCAAGAGCGTCGATCAGCGCCTGCTGCTCGGACGTCGGCCGCATCGGCAGGGCCGTGCGGAAGCGCGGCTCGTGCGCGGCCGGCAGGCCCAGGAAGAAGCCGAGGCCGTACGGTGCCCGGACCCGCTCCTCGTACACGTCCTGGAGGGTACGGCCGGTCGCCCGCCGTACGACCTCGCCGGTGAGGGCCCCGATGACGAGGGCGTGGTAGCCGAAGGCGGTGCCGGGGCGCCAGAACGGCCGCTGGTCCGCCAGGCGTTCGGCCATCGCCCGGTCGTCGGCCAGTTCCTGGGGGCTGAACCCGGTGTCGGTGCCGACCAGACCCGCCCGGTGCGCCGCCAGGTCCCGCAGGGTCAGCGTGCCCTTGCCCTCGGCGGCGAACTCCGGCCAGTAGTAGGTGACCTTACGGTCCAGCTCCAGCGTGCCGTCCTGCACCAGCATGGCCACGACCAGGTGGGCGGCGCCCTTGGTGGACGAGAACACGCCGTAGAGGGAGTCCCCGTCGGCCCCCTCGCCGGCCCACAGGTCGACGACCCGCCGGCCGTGCACGTACGCACACAACTGTCCCTCGTAGTCGGCCGGTTCACCGGCGACGAAGGCGGCGAACTCCTCGCGCACCGCCTCGAAGCCCTCCGCGACCGTGCCCCGGACGGTGATCTCCTGCGTCATCCGCTCTCCTCAACCCAGCCGCCGCAAGCAGCTCCCATGGTGAACAACGCCCTGTCCTGTGGTTCCTGAGAAGCGGTACGGCGGGATGCACCCGTTCGACTCAACAGTGGCCGAAGAGGTGTCCGGGTCATCACTGTCCCGGTGGATCCATGCCCCCACGGTGCCCCGGGACCGCACCGGTAAAGTTTTCGCCATGCGTGATCTCGGGGTGGGCTTCGGATATCTGCTCAAGGGCCAGCGGTGGGTCGGCCGGCACGGCAAGCAGTACGGTTTCGGCCTGCTGCCCGGCCTGATCGCCCTCGTCCTCTACGCGGCGGCGCTGGTCGCCCTCGCGCTGTGGGGGGAGGACTTCGTCGCCTGGGCCACCCCGTTCGCCGACGACTGGTCCAGCCCCTGGCCCGGCCTCTTCCGCGGCTTCCTCACCGCCGTGCTCTTCGCCCTCGGCCTGCTGCTCGCCGTCCTCACCTTCACCGCCGTCACACTGCTGATAGGCCAGCCCTTCTACGAGAGCCTCTCCGAGAAGGTCGACGCGGACGTCTCGCCGGACGGCACCGCGCCCGAGTCCGGACTGCCGTTCTGGCGCGAGCTGTGGATCTCGGCCCGCGACAGCCTGCGCGTGCTGGTCCGGGCCGGCCTGTGGGGCCTGCTGCTGTTCGCCCTCGGCTTCCTGCCCCTCGTCGGGCAGACCGTCGTACCGGTCGTCGGCTTCTTCGTGACCGGCTTCTTCCTCACCGAGGAACTCGCCGCCGTCGCCCTCCAGCGCCGGGGCGTCGACCTGCGGGCCCGGCTCACCCTGCTGCGCTCCCGCAAGACCCTGGTGTGGGGCTTCGGCACCCCGCTGGGCCTCGCCTTCCTGGTCCCCTTCGTCGCGGTCTTCCTGATGCCGGGCGCGGTCGCGGGCGCCACCCTCCTCGCCCGCGACCTGCTGGGCGAGGAGACGGCGCAGGAGGACCCGGATCAGGACCCGGACCGGGACCGGGACCGGCGGATCACTTCCTGAAGCCCGCGTCAGCCGCCACGGTCACGATCGCCCGCACCTGGTCGATGATGTCCACCCGGTTGCGCACGAACTCCGGATCGGTCACCTCGGTGGTGTTCCCGGCGCCGAACTGCAGCACCGGCGTGTGCACGTGCCCGCCGGGCAGGCCGTCGTGCAGCCCCAGCCGGTCGCGCAGCAGCGTGGCCCGGTAGGCGATCTCGTTGGACAGGTAGTCCCCGCCGCCCCCGGCCCGTGCCGTGGACCCGGGAGTGGGCCCGTCCGCCCGTACGACGGCCTCCGTGCCGCCCGCGGGGATCTCGGTGACCTCGGTGTGGTCGTACACCGGGAACCGCCCGGTCCGCGCCGCCGTGATCGCCGCGTACGGCAGGGTCGTGGTCGTCCACTGCGGCTGCGAGGCCGGGTCGGCGACCGGGACGGTCTCCGTCCGGCTCACGGTGTCGTTGTCGGGGAACCCGCCCCGCCAGGCCCCGTTGGTCCGCTCCACGTCGAACCTCCCGACCCGCCCCTGGCTCACGGTCGTGAACAGGTCCACCGTCGGCAGGTACGGCCGCAGCGTCCGCTCCACGGTCCCCCGCGCGAAGTCGTCCCAGCGCACCGGGAAGACGGCCGTCTCCACCCGTGCGGGTCCCCGCGCGGTCCGTACGACCGTACCGTCCAGGGCCAGCGCGCTCGCCCCGGACGGGTTGGAGATCCGGATGTCCCGGTCGAGCGTGAAGGGGTCGAACCCGGTGACCAGGATCCGCCGCTCGCCCTTGCCGGGATACCGGATGTCGGTCTGCCCGCGCGAGGTCCGCTCCAGGACGTCGAGCAGCGCCGCGCGCTGCCGCCCGCTCAGCCCGAACCCCGGCTCCCAGGTGCGCACGTCCCGGGTCATCCCGAGCCGCGCCCAGTACAGCGGCCGGTCGTCGTCCCGGCTGAGGTCGCCCGAGACCGGCCCCCGCCCCTGAGCCCGGTCCACGGCCCGCCGCCACAACGCGGACCCGTCCCGTACGGCGATCCGCCGGGCCTGGGCGTACGAGCGCGCCCCGCCGAGCGCCCGGGCGAACTCCGGCGCCACGGAGTCGAACCCGGACCGCCGGAGTATCTCCTGCGGCACGGCCAGGTCCAGCCGCTGCTCCTCGACGGTCGGGCAGGGCGCGGTGGCCGCGTGAGCGGCGCCCGGGGCGAGCGCCCCGGCCAGCAGGGCGATTCCAAGAACACCGATCCGAACACGCAGCGAATTCACGGGAGATGGCCTTCCGTCGCAGTGGGGTGCGTGGTGCCGTTCGGGCCGCAGTATCGCCTGTGGGGCGCGGGACGGTCCACGCCCCGGGGCGCGACCGGGCCGCATTCCGGCGGGTCCGGAAGGAGCGACGGCCGGCGGGCGTGTTTGTGAAGGGTTCGTACGGGATAGCTGTGGGGTGGGCGATCACCGGCCGCCGGCTGCCGGCCGCGGCTAGGGTCTGAGCCGGGACCCGTCCCCCCTGAGCAGCCCCGGTCCGGGACCTGACCCCTGGACCGGGGCTTGCGGTTCTCCGGTCAGTCCCGTACCCCGAAGCCGTACACCGTCTCCGAGCGGTACACCGCGCCCGGGTCCAGGCGGGTGCTCGGGAACTCCGGGCGGTTGGGGGAGTCCGGGAAGTGCTGGGTCTCCAGGGCGATGCCGTCGCCCGGGGCGAACGGGCCGCTCAGGTGCTCGGCGGTGTAGAGCTGGACGCCGGGTTCGGTGGTGGCCACGGTCAGGGTGCGGCCGGAGCCCGGGTCGTGCAGCTCGGCGATCTCGGCGGGGGAGCCGGTGACGCCCTTGTCGAGGACCAGGTTGTGGTCGTAGCCGGAGCCCACCTTGCGGGCCGTACGGAAGTCGAAACGCGAGCCGGAGACGTCGGCCAGGACCCCGGTCGGGATCAGGTCACCGTCGACGGGCGTGTACCGGGAGGCGGCGATCCGCAGTTCATGGCCGCCCGTGTTCCCCGAGCCCGCGAGGTTGAAGTAGCCGTGGTTGGTGAGGTTCACGACGGTCGGCGCGTCGGTGACCGCCTCGTAGGAGATGCGCAGCGCGCCGGACGCGTCCAGCGTGTACGTCACCGCGAGCTCCAGCCGCCCCGGGAAGCCCTCCTCCCCGTGCGGGCTCACCCGGGTCAGCCGTACCCCGTGCTCGACGGCCGCCACGTCCCACACCCGCTTGTCGAAGCCGTTGGCCCCGCCGTGCAGGGAGTTGGGCCCGTTGTTCGGCTCCAGGGCGTAGGTCACGCCGTCCAGCGGGAAGCGGGCCTGCGCGATCCGGTTGGCGTAGCGGCCGACCAGGGCGCCGAAGTACGGGCCCGGGTGGTCCAGGTAGCCGTCCAGGCCGCTGAACCCCAGCACCACGTCCGCCGTCCGCCCGTCCCGGTCCGGGACCTCGACCGACTGCACGATTCCGCCGTACGACAGGATCCGCACCCGGGTCCCCGCGCGCTCCAGCGTCCAGCGGTGCACCTCGGTGCCGTCGGAAAGTGTGCCGAAAAGTTCGCTCATGAGGGAAACCCTAAGCCAAGGGTCTAGTCCACCGGGTTCGCCGCCGTGATGGTCCGGTAGGCGATCGCCGCGAGCTTCGACTGACCGTTGGTGCTCGGGTGGAACCAGTCCCAGTGACTCAGCTGATCCGTGCCGAAGCGGTACTCGTACACGGCCCCGCCGTCGAACCGGCACCGCCGGTCCTTGGCGCAGACCTCCGCCAGCACCTTGTTGTAGTCCTCGACCCGCTGCTGCACCCGGTCCCGGCGCACGGTCGCCGCACCGGTCAGGTTGTCCGCGTCGCCCAGCATCGACGGGCAGATGCCCAGCTTCCAGATCTGCTTGCCCAGCGGACTGCTCCGCCCCTGCGACCACAGCCGCTTCAGGTTCGGCACGCTCGACACGTACACCTGCGTCTTCGGCAGCGACTTGCGCAGCGTGCCCAGGGCGTCCTCGAACTGGGCACGGAAGGCCGTCACGGACGTCATCGCGGACACCGACGTACGGCAGGCGTCGTTCGCCCCCGCCATCACCGTCACCAACTGCGGCCTGCGCACCACCGCGTCCGCCATCTGCCCGGACAGGTCCGCCATCCGGGCCCCGGTCACCGCGTAGTTCCAGCTGTGGTCCGCCGCCTTCGCCCGCCCCAGCAGCCGCACCGCCAGGCTGTCCACCTGCTCGCTGGTGCCGGTCGCCCAGGACACCTCCGGGCAGTCCGAGAGCACCGTGCACGCGTCGAAACCACGGGTGATGGAGTCGCCGACGGCCGCGATCGAGGCCGGGCTGCGGTCCCACACCGGCACGGCCCGGGGGGCCTGCTTCCGTCCGCCGTCGCCCCCCGGCGACGAGCCGCCGATCACGTCGCACCCGGCCAGCGCCAGCGCGGCGGCCGCGACGACGACACCGATCAGGGCACGCGAACGCCGGCGCCGCTGCTTGCGCATACCCCGCTGGTCCTCTCCGTCGACTGGTTCGTCCCCCTCCATAACAACGCACGGGAGTTCCCGCCCCCCGCCCTGCAACGGTCCGCCCCCGTACAAGCGTCCCCCTGGGTGAATGGCAGGGGTTTCCTGGCAGCGGGACCGACGGTACGTCACACTCCTTGTGTCGCCGCACGGTAGCCTCGCCATCAACGCGGCCGTCGTGTCACGGCCGCCAGCCAGCCAGCAAGATGTCCCGCTCTGCCCGGAGGTTCCGGTGACGACACGTGGAGTTCTGTACGTGCACTCCGCGCCGCGCGCGCTGTGCCCGCACGTCGAGTGGGCCGTCGCCGGGGTGCTGGGCACGCGCGTCAACCTCGACTGGATCCGCCAGCCGGCCGCCCCCGGCACCTGGCGCTCCGAGTTCTCCTGGCAGGGCGAGGTCGGCACGGCCTCCAAACTGGCCTCCGCGCTGCGCGGCTGGCACCTGCTGCGCTTCGAGGTCACGGCCGAGCCCTGCGCCAAGGCCGAGGGCGAGCGGTACAGCTGCACGCCCGATCTCGGCATCTTCCACGCGGTCACCGGGATCCACGGCGACATCCTGATCCCGGAGGACCGTCTGAGGGCCGCGATGACCCGCTCACAGCGCGGGGAGACCGACCTGGAGGCCGAGATCGCCAAACTCCTCGGCAAGCCCTGGGACGACGAACTGGAGCCGTTCCGCTACGCGGGCGAGGGCGCGCCGGTCCGCTGGCTCCACCAGGTGGTCTGACGGCGGTCAGCCGACGGCACGACGCACGGTGGCCCGGACTCCGTCACGGAGTCCGGGCCACAGCTTTCAGAACGGCCTCAGTCAGATCGTCCGGAACGCCAGCGCCACGTTGTGGCCACCGAACCCGAACGAGTCGTTCAGCACGGCGATCCGCCCCTCGGGCAGCTGGCGCGCCTTGCCCGCCACCACGTCCGCGTTGACCTCGGGGTCGAGGTTGTCCAGGTTGATGGTCGGCGGAGCCGTACGGGTGACCAGCGCCAGGATCGACGCGACCGTCTCGATACCACCGGCGCCACCCAGCAGGTGACCCGTCATCGACTTGGTCGCCGAGATGGCCATGTGGTCGACGTCGTCGCCGAACACCTTGCGCAGCGCCTTGATCTCGGCCACGTCACCCTGCGGCGTCGACGTCGCGTGCGCGTTGACGTGCACGATCTCGGCCGGCTTCAGATCCGTGTTGTCGAGCAGGTTCTGCAGCGCGTGCGCGATGCCGTTGCCCGACGGCTCCGGCTGCGTGATGTGGTGCGCGTCGGCGGAGATGCCCTGCCCGACCGCCTCGACGTAGATCCGCGCTCCGCGCGCCTTCGCGTGTTCCTCGGACTCCAGGACGATCACGCCCGCGCCCTCACCGAGGACGAAGCCGTCACGGCCTGAGTCGTAGGGACGCGACGCGCCCTCGGGGTCGTCGTTGTTCTTGGACATCGCCATCATGTTGCCGAACGCGACGATCGGCAGCGGGTGGATCGCCGCCTCCGTGCCGCCGGCCACGACGATGTCCGCACGCCCGGTGCGGATCATCTCGATGGCGTACCCGATGGCCTCGGCGCCGGAGGCGCAGGCCGACACGGGCGTGTGCACACCGGCCCGCGCACCCAGCTCGATACCGACGTTGGCGGCGGGCGAGTTGGGCATCAGCATCGGCACGGTGTGCGGGGAGACGCGGCGAACGCCCTTCTCCTTGAGCACGTCGTACTGGTCGAGCAGGGTCGTGACGCCGCCGATGCCCGAGGCGATCACGGCGCCGACCCGGTCGGGGTTGGCGGACGCGTCCTCACCGGCCTTGGCGGTGAAGCCGGCGTCCTTCCAGGCCTCCTGGGCGGCGATCAGCGCGAACTGCGCGGACCGGTCCAGCTTGCGGGCCTGCGGGCGCGGGATGATCTCGCCCGGTTCGACGGCGATCTGCGCCGCGATACGGACGGGCAGCTCGGCCGCCCAGTCCTGCTCCAGGAGGCGGACACCGGACTTGCCGGCGGTCAGGGCCTCCCAGAACGAAGCTGCGTCGCCACCCAGCGGTGTGGTTGCGCCGATACCGGTGACGACCACGGTGCGATTGGTCGGGCTCACGGGAATTCTTTCTCCAACGGATACGGGATTCGACGGCGCCACCGCCGGGTGGCGGGGCATTACAGCCGGAGACTAGTGAACGTCTCAGGCCTGGTGCGTGAGGATGTAGTTCGTGGCGTCCCCGACGGTCTTCAGGTTCTTGACGTCCTCGTCCGGGATCTTGACGTCGAAGCGCTCTTCGGCGGCGACGACGACCTCGACCATGGACAGCGAGTCGACGTCCAGGTCGTCGGTGAAGGACTTGTCCAGCTGGACGTCCTCCACGGGGATCCCGGCGATCTCGTTCACGATCTCGGCGAGACCGTCGACGATCTCCTTCTCAGTGGCGGCCATGTCAGGCGCTCCTTCTTAGATGTTCCAGACGGTTGCTGCGGTGTTGCTGGCGGCGGTTCCGGTACCGGACGCATGATCCGGCACGGAGTGCCTAGGGGAGGGTAACGACAGTGGCGGCGTAGACGAGACCCGCCCCGAACCCGATGACGAGCGCGGTGTCGCCGCTCTTCGCCTCGCCGGTCGCCAGGAGCCGCTCCATCGCGAGCGGGATCGAGGCGGCCGAGGTGTTGCCGGTGGTGCGGATGTCACGGGCGACCGTGACGTGCTCCGGCAGCTTGAGAGTCTTCACCATCGAGTCGATGATCCGCACATTGGCCTGGTGCGGGATGAAGACGTCCAGGTCGTCCGCGCTGATTCCGGCCGCGTCCAGCGCCTCCTGGGCGACCTTCGCCATCTCGAACACGGCCCAGCGGAACACCGCCTGGCCCTCCTGCGTGATCGCCGGGAACTTGACGTTGCCCTGGCTGTCCAGCGGGAGCTCCGAGACGTCACCGATCCGGAAACGGTCCCACGGGACGGTCTGCTTGATGGTCTCCGACTTGTCGCCCTCGGAGCCCCACACGGTCGGGCCGATCGCCGGCTCCTGCGAGGGGCCGACCACGACCGCGCCCGCGCCGTCGCCGAACAGGAAGGCCGTGGCGCGGTCCTCCAGGTCCGTCAGGTCGCTGAGCCGCTCCACGCCGATGACGAGCACGTACTCGGCGGAACCCTCCACCACCATGCCCTTGGCGAGGGTGAGGCCGTAGCCGAAGCCCGCGCAGCCGGCGGAGATGTCGAAGGCGGCGGCCTTGTTCGTGCCGAGCCGGTCGGCGATCTCGGTCGCCACGGCCGGAGTCTGGCTGAAGTGCGAGACCGTCGAGACCACCACGGCACCGATCTGCTCGGCGGAGATGCCCGCGTCCGCGATCGCCTTGCCGGACGCCTCGATGGACATCGCGGCGACCGTCTCCTCGGGGCTCGCCCAGTGCCGGGTCTCGATGCCGGAACGCGACCGGATCCACTCGTCGGACGAGTCGATCGTCTCCAGGATCACCTCGTTGGGCACCACGCGGGTCGGGCGGTAGCCGCCGACGCCGAGGATGCGCGCGTACGGGGCACCCTTGCTGGGCTTGATCTTCGACATCGCTGTGGGCTCCTAATTTCAGCTGTGCTCGGCGATGAGCTCGCGGGCCGCGTCGAGGTCGTCGGGGGTCTTCAGGGCGAGCGTCTTCACGCCGGGCAGCGCGCGCTTGGCCAGGCCGGTCAGGGTGCCGCCGGGGCACACCTCCAGGAGGGCGGTCACGCCGAGCTCCTTGAAGGTCTCCATGCACAGGTCCCAGCGGACCGGGTTGGCGACCTGCCCGACCAGCCGCTCCACGATCTCGCCGCCGGAGGCGACGGCGCGCCCGTCCCGGTTGGAGACGTAGGTGAGTTTCGGGTCGGCGGGCGCGAGCTTGGCGGCGGCCTCGGCCAGCGTGTCGACGGCGGGGGCCATGTGGTGCGTGTGGAAGGCGCCGGCGACCTTGAGGGCGACGACCTTGCGGACGCCCTCGGGCTTGTCCTCGTTCAGCGCGGCGAGCTGCTCCAGCGTGCCCGCGGCGACGATCTGCCCCGCGCCGTTGATGTTCGCCGGGGTCAGGCCCAGCTTCTCCAGGTGCGCGACCGAGACGTCCGGGTCGCCGCCGAGCAGCGCCGACATGCCGGTCCGGGTGATCGCGGCGGCCTCGGCCATCGCCAGACCGCGCCTGCGGACCAGGCTCAGCGCCTCGACGTCGGTCAGGACGCCCGCGAAGGCGGCGGCGGTGATCTCACCGACGCTGTGCCCCGCGACCGCGCCCGGCGCGATGTCCGCAATGGCACCGAGTGCCGTGCCGGACAGGAGGCCGGCGGCGACGAGCAGCGGCTGCGCGATCGCGGTGTCCCGGATCTCGTCCGCGTCGGCGTTCGTGCCGTAGTGCACCAGATCGAGCCCGATGACGTCGGACCATTCACGCAAACGGTCCTGGGCACCGGGGAGTTCGAGCCAGGGGGTCAGGAAGCCAGGCGTCTGGGCGCCCTGGCCGGGAGCGACGAGTACGAGCACTCTCACACTCTCTCTTGGGGAGCCCCACGGCCGCCCGTGGGGACAGGGACGAAGAACACGAGGGGGTTTTGTGGACCCCCGACAAAATCCTATGGTTGGGGATCTCCATCGACCAGACGCCCCAGGATCAGTGCGATCCGCAGCGTGAAGGCGGATCGTACATCCGAGGGCGACCATCCGGTGACGTCAGTCACACGTCGGAGCCGGTAGCGCACGGTGTTCGGGTGAACGAAGAGCATTCGGGCCGCGCCCTCCAGGCTGCTGGCCTGTTCCAGATAGACGCTCAGTGTTTCCAGCAGCGCCGAGCCCGCTTCTTCCAGCGGTCTGTAGATCTCCTCCACCAGTTGCTCGCGCGCGCCCGGATCGCCCGCCATGGCGCGCTCCGGAAGCAGATCGTCCGCCAGTACCGGCCGCGGTGCGTCCTGCCAGGCGGAACAGGCCTTCAGCCCCGCGGCGGCGGCCTGCGCGGACCGGGTGGCGGCCAGCAGATCGGGTACGACGGGCCCCGCGACCACCGGCCCGGCGGCATAGGGCCCGATCAGCGACTTGGCCACGGCCAGCGGGTTGTCGTTGCCGCCCGCGATGACCACGAGCCGGTCCCCGAGCACCCCGGTGAGCACCTGCAGCTTGGCGTGCCGGGCGGCCCGCCGGATCGCCTCCACGGTCAGCTCGCTGTCCCCGTCGGGCGCGGTACCGAGCACGACGCACACGTGCTCGGGAGAGTTCCAGCCCAGCGCGGCCGCCCTGCTCACCGCGCCCTCGTCCGCCTCCCCGCTCAGCACCGCGTTGACCACCAGCGACTCCAGCCGGGCGTCCCAGGCACCCCGTGCCTCGGCGGCCTGCGCGTACACCTGGGCGGTGGCGAAGGCGATCTCCCGGGCATAGACCAGCAGCGCCTCGCGCAGCACGCTCTCGTCGCCGGGGGCCGCCACCTCGTCGATGGCGCTCTCCATGACCTCGATCGTCGTGCGCACCATCTCCACGGTCTGCCGCAGCGTGATCGCCCGGGTCAGCTCGCGCGGGGCGGTCCCGAAGACGTCGGTGGAGATGGCCTGGGGCGCGTCGGGGTGCCGGAACCACTCGGTGAAGGCCGCGATACCCGCCTGGGCGACCAGCCCGATCCAGGAGCGGTTCTCCGGGGGCATGGCCCGGTACCACGGCAGGGTCTCGTCCATCCGCGCGATGGCCTGGGCGGCGAGGCTGCCGGACGACTGCTCCAGCCGCTTCAGGGTCGCGGAGTGCTGGTGGACTGCATGAGCCGAGGGGTCGGACTTGCGCGTTACGGGTTCGGGCACGGGGACAAGAGTGCCTTATCCGGACGGGAGCATGCGCCGCCGGGTGCCGACTGCGGTCTACGGTGGTGCTGTGATGGACGTACGGCGCGCGGCCGAACGCTACCCCGGAGGAGACCCGGCGGCCGGAATCGACTCCCGCCACGCCTTCTCCTTCGGACCGCACTACGACCCCGACAACCTCCGCTTCGGCTCGATCATCGCGTGCAACGAGGAGCGGCTGGCCCCGGGCGCCGGCTTCGGCGAGCATCCGCACAGCCACACCGAGATCGTGACCTGGGTGGTGGAGGGCGAACTGACCCACCGGGACTCGGCGGGCAACGAGACGGTGGTGCGCCGGGGGGACGTGCAGCGGCTCAGCTCGGCGGGGGGCGTCCGCCATGTCGAGCGCAACGACGGGGCCGGGCCGCTGGTGTTCGTGCAGATGTGGCTGGCGCCGGTGCGGCCCGGCGGTGAGCCGTCGTACGAGACCGTCCGCGGCATCGCCGACTCGACGCCGTACGCGGTCCCGGAGGCGGCGGCGATGCTGCACGTCCGCCGGCTGGCGGCGGGGGAGCGGACGGCGGTCCCGGACGGGGCGTACGTGTACGCGCACGTGGTGCGGGGGGAGGTACGGGTGGGTGCGGAGCGGCTGGGTCCGGGGGACTCGGTGCGGATCGCCGAGGCGAAGGACCTGGACGCGTCGGGGATCACGGACGCGGAGTTGTTGCTGTGGGAGATGGCCGGGTAGCGACGGCCGTTGTCCACCGCGGGCCCGGTGGGGGCCGTTCGCAGTTCCCCGCGGCCCTCACGGGGCCGCGGAGCCGCGGGCGGTCGTGCGGCTGGGGCGGCACCTGGGAAGCGCCGGGTCCGGCAGGGCTCAGCCGGGCAGCTCCGTCAGTACAGAATCCGTGAACGCCGGCCACGCCCCGACTGCCCAGGGGCCGAACGGGCGGTCCGTCAGAGCGGCGCACGCCACGCCCACTTCGGGGTCCACCCACAGGAACGTGCCCGACTGGCCGAAGTGGCCGAAGGTGCGGGGAGAGGACGAGGACCCCGTCCAGTGCGGGGACTTGGCGTCCCTGATCTCGAAGCCGAGCCCCCAGTCGTTCGGGTTCTGGTGGCCGTACCCGGGCAACACGCCCTTGGTCCCCGGGTACTGGACGGTCAGCGTCGCCTCCGCCACCGTCCGCGGATCCAGCAGCCGCGGCGCCTGCAACTCCGCCGCGAAGCGGAGCAGGTCCAGGACCGAGGACACGCCGTCCTTCGCCGGCGATCCGTCCAGGGCCGTCGACGTCATGCCCAGCGGCTCCAGCACCGCCTGCCGCAGGTACTCGCCGAACGGGATCTCCGTCGCCTTGGCGACATGGTCCCCGAGCACCTCGAACCCGGCGTTGGAGTACAGCCGCCGCTCCCCGGGCGGCGCCGTCACCCGGTGTTCGTCGAAGGCCAGCCCCGAGGTGTGCGCGAGCAGATGCCGTACCGTCGACCCCTCGGGACCGGCCGGTTCGTCGAGCTCGACCGCCCCCTCCTCGTACGCGACGAGCACCGCGTACGCGGCGAGCGGCTTGGTCACGGAGGCCAGCGCGAAGCGCTGCCCGGCCGGACCGTGGGTGCCGAGGACCGTCCCGTCGGCCCGGACGGCACCCGCCGCGGCGGTGGGGACCGGCCAGTTCTCGATCAACGCAAGGCTCCGCAAGGACATGCGGACGAGCCTAAGGGGATCAGAGTGTCAGGGTCATCGTGGGGTCCGGCTTGTGGACGAAGCCGAGCGAGGCGTAGAGGGACTCGGCCTCGGCGGACGCGGTCAGCATGACCTGCCCGGCGCCCCGCTCGCGGAACCAGGCCAGCAGTTCCGCCATGCACGCGCGCGCGTACCCGCGGCGGCGCGCGTCCGGGTCGGTGGCCACACTGAAGACGTACCCGGAGCGGCCGTGCGGACTGGACGCCTTGCCGATCCGGTAGTCGACGGTCCCGGCGACCAGCGCGGCCAGTGCGTCGGGCCGGTCCGGGTGGTCGACGACGAACGCGGCGAAGTCCCCGTCCGGCTCGCCCAGCTTCTCCCGGAGCCCCGGCAGCGCCGGCGTGTGCCAGCCGGTGGCGGTGTCCCCGCCGGGCAGGGCGTCGATCATGATCTGGCGCAGCCGCAGCACTTCGGGTGCGTCCTCGGGCCTGGCGCGACGTACGAGACTCATACCCCCGCACGCTAGTCACCGGCCGGCGCCCGCGTCGCGCGCATTCTTACCGTCTTGCCGGGTTCCGCTTGCTTGGAGCGCACTCGAAGGTCATAGCGTTGGGTCATGACGGTGATGCAGACCTCGACCGCGGCCCCCACTCGGCAGTCCGACCGCGCACCCGCCGACATCTGTTCCGCCCCGCCCCGCCGGCACCCGCGCCCCGAGGGCCAGGACCGCTACACGATCAGCGAGGTCGTCGCCTTCACCGGACTGACCGCCCACACCCTGCGCTGGTACGAGCGGATCGGGCTGATGTCCCACATCGACCGCTCCCACACCGGCCAGCGCCGCTACAGCAACAGCGACCTGGACTGGCTGGACTTCGTGACCAAGCTCCGGCTGACCGGGATGCCGGTGGCGGACATGGTCCGCTACGCCGAGCTGGTGCGGGAGGGCGACGGCACCTACGCGGAGCGCAGGGAGCTGCTGGAACAGACGCGCAGGGACGTCGTGTCCCGCATCGCCGAACTGCACGACACCCTGTCGGTGCTGGACCGGAAGATCAGCTTCTACGAGACGGGCGGCAGCTGAACCGTCCCTGTCGAACCACCGCGGCTCACAGCTCCGCCAGCAGCTCCGCCTTCTTCGCGGCGAACTCCTCGTCCGTGACCAGCCCCGCCTCGTGCAGTTCGCCCAGATGGCGAATCCGCTCCGCGATGTCGGCGGGGTCCCGCCGGCCGGCCGACGCCGGCAGCGCGGCCCCGCCCTTGGCCCGTACCGCCTCCAGGACCGCCGCGGCGAACGGCAGCGACTCGTGCACCGGCCCGTACCCGAGCCCGAAGACCACGGTCGCCGGGTCCTGGTCGGCCGGTACCGGCGGCGCCGCCCCCGTGAGGTCCGTGCGGCGCAGCAGCCGCAGATGCCCCTCGAAGACCTCCGGGGACCGCCATTCCACGCCCCCGAGGTCGGCCACCGCGAACCGCTGGTCGCCGGCCTTCCACTTCGCGGTCGAGGCGCCCGTCCACGACCAGCGGAAGTGCACGGCCTTGCCGTCGAAGCTCGCCTTGCCGTCGTACGCCTTGAACTGCCGGGGCGGCTCCGGCGCGGCCACCAGGAACCTCTCGGCCGGTTCGGACGCGGACCCGGTGAGCAGCGGCCGCAGTTCGTCGGCGTAGTACTCCGCGAGCGTCTCCCGCTCCGCGGGGAGGACGAGCCGGTAGGGGTCGCTGCCGTCCTTGAGCTGGCCGGCGGCCGCCTCCATCAGGGGATCAGCGCCCGGGCGCGGCTCGGCGCGCAGGACCACGGTGCCCCGTTTGCCCGGAGCGAGCGTCACCCCCGTGAGCGCGGCGAACGGCACCCGGCGTTCCCCCAGCGTCTGGAAGAGCCTGGGTGTTCGAATCCCCCGTTCATAGCGGATGAGCACGGAGTCGGACTCGAACTCCCAGGCGGCATGAAATCCGGCCAGTACGTCACCCATGCGGCTCATCGTATGCGGCACGTGCTTCTCAGTCCCATCCCCGCGCATACCGCACTTCCTGCTGTCTCTACGCGCGTCCGGCCATCGACGTGCCGGACAAACCCGCCCGGCACCCGTCGTGGGCACACGTCACCGCGTCATACGCGCCAACCCCGATGTCGGCGAGATTGCGCAGGCTGTCCGTGCCCGGCTCGAAGTAGCCGGCGTGCCCCTGTGCGTCGTGCGCCGACAGCACCCGTGCCCCGAAGGAGGAGGAGACGGGGTCGGCGCCGTGGCCGAGTCCGCCGAACTCCAGGTAGGGGACGTCCTGGATCCAGTCGGTGGCGTCCCGCATCGACCACACCCGGGCGGAGGTGCCCAGGTGCGAGGCGTTCTCGACCCGCATCCCGGGGCTGGCGGCCACGGCTATGTCGGACACCCGGTCCGGCATGTCGTGCGCGGCCACCCCGCAGACCACCGAGCCGTAGCTGTGACAGAACATCGACACCGGCGCCTCACCGGGCAGCGCCCGCAGCAGCGCGTCGAGGCGCACGGCGCCCTGCTCGGCCGCCGAGCCGGTCGCCGCGCCCACGCCGAGTCCGTCGGGCGCGGTGTAGTCGGCCCAGGCGATCACCGCCGTGCGGGTCGAGGGGCTCGCCGTGTGCTCCGCCGAGTACAGCGCCTTGGCCATGCCCACCGGGGCGGTGTACTGACGGTTCGTCCGCTGGAAGGTGAGCAGGTCGGTGTCGACCCCGGGGACGACGACGGAGATCCGCTCGGCCCTGGTGAGATCGCCGAACACCTCGGCGACCCGCCCGCTGCCGTCCGGGTCGAAGGCGAGGATCTGCCGGCCCTTGGCCATCAGGGCCTCGTAACGGTGCATGCGGCGCCCGGCGTCCTGCTGTCCGGCCGCGCTGAGCCGTGGGTCGTGCATGCGGTGCTTGTCGACGGCCCGCTGCTGGTCGAGGGCGATGCGGTTGGCCCGGTAACGCAGGGCGGCCGGCGCGCCGTTCATGTTGCCGACCGCGAGCGGGTAGCGGTGCGCGAGCCGGCTCCGCTCCTGCGCGGTGAGCGTGGCGAAGAAGCGGCCGAGCAGCGCGGGGGACGCCTTCGGGTCCGGCAGGCGCAGGCCGTGCACCCTGCCGTGCTCCCACTTGCTGAGGGAGGTCTGCAGGGCGGTGGTCTCGCGGTGCGCGCGCATGGCCGTCCAGCCGGTGGTCGCGAGCATCACGAACACCACGGCCAGGGCGAGCAGTGCGCGCCAGACGTTCAGTGGCGGGGAGGTGTCGAAGGAAGTCACTGGGAGGACACACTAGGAGAACGAAGGGGTCTCACGGTAACCGAGTGACAGGTATCACGTTTCGGCCCGCGTGTGGCTCATCACGCCTCCTGCGGCCTGTCCCGGCCCACGGGGCTCTCGCGCCAGTTCCCGGTGAGCGCCGGCCCCATCTGATCGAGGTACGACGCGGTGAGTTCGCGGATCGCCGTGACGCTGAAGTCGTCGCCGACCGACCACTGCCGCTCGGTCACCCGGATCACCGCGCCGAACACGGCGACCACGAGCCGGGGCCGGGGGTCGGTGTCCGGGTCGACGCCCTCCCGCTCGGCGACGATCCGCGCTATCTCCTCCTCCGTCTCCGACTGGCGCCGCAGATGGGCGGCGAACAGGGCCGGCGTCGCCTCGATCATCCTGTACGTGCGCATCAGCAGCTCCACCGGGACGTACCGCTCGACGGCCTCCTCGATGGTGTCCCAGCTGTCCACGACGGACCGGCGCAGCGCCTCCAGCGGGGTCTCCCCGGCCGGGCGCCGGCGCACCGACTCGACGTAGTGCGCCTCGGTGAGCCGTGGCACGAAGAAGGCCACGTCCTCCTTGCTGGCGAAGTAGCGGAAGAAGGTGCGCTGCGAGACGTCGACGGACTCGGCGATCTCGTCGACGGTCGTGTGCTCGTACCCCCGGGTCACGAACAGCTCCAGCGCATTGCGCAGCAGCGCGTCCCGGGTGCGCTGTTTCTTGCGTTCGCGCAGCGTTTCCATGTCTGACAGTTACTGACTAGTGATTTCGTTTGTCAACTGTCAGTGGCTGTCACTAGCCTCGACGGTATGACTAGTCAGACCACGATCGACACGGCGGGTTCGGGGGACGCACCACCTGCAGCCCTGCCGGAACAGCCGCCGGCCTCCGGCCTGCGCGGCCACCCCTGGTTCACGCTGATCACCGTCGCCGTCGGGGTCATGATGGTCGCCCTCGACGGCACCATCGTGGCCATCGCCAACCCGGCGATCCAGAAGGACCTCGGCGCCACCTTCGCCCAGGTGCAGTGGATCACCAACGGCTACTTCCTCGCCCTCGCGGTCTCCCTGATCACCGCGGGCAAGCTGGGTGACCGCTTCGGCCACCGGCAGACCTTCCTGATCGGCGTCGTCGGCTTCGCCGCCGCCTCGGGCGCCATCGGCCTGTCCGACAGCATCGGCCTGGTCGTCACCTTCCGTGTCTTCCAGGGTCTGTTCGGCGCGCTGCTGATGCCGGCCGCGCTCGGCCTGCTGCGGGCCACCTTCCCGGCCGAGAAGCTGAACATGGCGATCGGCATCTGGGGCATGGTCATCGGCGCCTCCACCGCGGGCGGCCCGATCCTCGGCGGCGTGCTGGTGCAGCACGTCAGCTGGCAGTCGGTGTTCTTCATCAACGTGCCGGTCGGCCTGCTCGCCCTCGTCCTCGGCGTGGTCATGCTGCTCGACCACCGCGCCGAGAACGCCCCGCGCTCCTTCGACCTGCTCGGCATCGCCCTGCTCTCCGGCGCCATGTTCTGCCTGGTCTGGGCGCTCATCAAGGCGCCGAGCTGGGGCTGGGGCGACGGCAGGACGTGGACCTTCATGGCCGCGTCGGTGCTGGGCTTCGCCCTCTTCTCCTTCTGGGAGACGAAGGTCAAGGAGCCGCTGATCCCGCTCGGCCTGTTCCGCTCGGTCCCGCTCTCGGCGGGCGTCGTGCTCATGGTCCTGATGGCCATCGCCTTCATGGGCGGCCTGTTCTTCGTGACCTTCTATTTGCAGAACGTGCACGGCATGGACCCGGTCGACGCCGGTCTCCACCTGCTCCCGCTCACCGGCATGATGATCGTCGGCTCCCCGCTGGCCGGTGCCGCGATCACCAAGCTCGGCCCGCGGATCCCGCTGGCCGGCGGCATGGCGGCCACCGCGATCGCCATGTACGGCATGTCCACCCTGAAGGCGGACACCGGCAGCGGCCTGATGTCCATCTGGTTCGCCCTGCTCGGTCTCGGTCTCGCGCCGGTCATGGTCGGCGCCACCGAGGTCATCGTCGGCAACGCGGCGATGGAGCTGTCCGGTGTGGCCGGCGGCCTCCAGCAGGCCGCGATGCAGATCGGCGGCAGCCTCGGTACGGCCGTGCTGGGCGCCGTGATGGCCTCCAAGGTCGACAGCGACCTGCCGGGCAACTGGGCCGGCGCGGGGCTGCCGAAGCTGACCGGCGCACAGCTGGCGCAGGCCTCCGAAGCGGTCCAGGTCGGTGTCGCGCCGGTCGCCGACGGCACGCCCGCGGAGATCGCCGCGAAGATCTCCGACGTCGCCCACGACACGTTCATCTCCGGCATGAGCCTCGCCTCGCTGGTCGCGGCGGGCGTCGCGGCGGTCGCGATCCTGGTCGCGCTGCTCACCAAGCGCGGCGAGAACGCGGAGGCCGGCGCGGGCGTCGGACACGTCTGACGCGGGTTCAGCGCACCGAAGCGCCCGATATGCCCGTCTTCCTCCGGCGGGATTCCCCTATCAGGGTGACGCCGCCACGGATTCCTCGCACTCGGCACGCGCCGCAGGTCACAGTGGGTCAAGTCCTCCGCAGAGCATGGGAGGGCGACGGGGCCGCGGCGCGCTGCTGGAGGGGGGCAGCGC
This sequence comes from Streptomyces sp. NPDC059224, assembly GCF_042754285.1. Lineage (NCBI taxonomy): Bacteria > Bacillati > Actinomycetota > Actinomycetes > Kitasatosporales > Streptomycetaceae > Streptomyces > Streptomyces sp. NPDC059224. The sequence continues at coordinate 149,490 of NZ_JBHZAN010000002.1, read as the reverse complement.
ACCGGCAGGTCTGCCGGCGCGGAACAGGGGTACCCGGTCATCACACCCGAACAGTCCATGGAGACCAGGGAGTTGATGATGGCGAGCTTCGGCCAACGAACACGTGGGTACCCCCGTTCACGCGGCCGCACAGGTATGCGGGACGGGCTGGACCGTGGCACGCTCGGAATCATCGGCACGATCTTCGCCGTGGTCGGTTTCTTCGCCCTCGGGATCGTGCTCGGGCCGGCGGCACTCGTGTGCGGCTGGCTCTCCATGGGCCGGGTGTGGAACCCGAGGAGTTCCATACCGGCGCTGGTGGCGGTGGTGCTCGGGGCGATCGACACACTGCTGGCGCTGTTCTGGCTGGCGGGCGTGTCGGTCTAGGCCGTCGACCGGCGGGGGCCTGCCGCGCAGTTGTCCGCCCCTTGTACGGGGCACGCCGGGCACCCCGCCGGCGCCGACGGGCGCAACGCCGCCACCTCGGCCCTGAGCGCCCGGACCTCCTCGGTCAGTGAGGCGATCGCCTCCGTCTGCCGGCGCTCCTCCACATCGTCCTTCTCGAACCGGGCGATGAACCAGGTGGCGATGTTCGCGGTCACCACACCCAGCAGGGCGATCCCGGACAGCATCAGGCCGACCGCGATCATCCGGCCCAGCCCGGTCGTCGGGGCGTGGTCGCCGTACCCCACGGTCGTCATCGTCGTGAACGACCACCACAGGGCGTCACCCAGTGTGCGGATGTTCCCGTCGGGGGAGTCCCGCTCCACCGAGAGCACGGCCAGCGACCCGAACATCAGCAGCCCGACGACCGCGCCCACCACGTACGTCGTCAGCCGGATCTGCGAGGCCATCCGGGCCCGCCGGCCCACCAGTGTCAGCGTCGCGACGAGCCGCAGCAGCCGCAGCGGCTGGAGCAGCGGCAGCACCACCGCGCACAGGTCCATCCAGTGCGTGCGCACGAACTCCCTGCGCCGGGGCGCCAGGGCGAGCCGCACCAGGTAGTCCACGGCGAACGAACCCCACACCACCCACTCCGCGCCCGTGCACGCGGCGGTGAGGGTGTGCCCGGCCGAACCGTCCACGATCGGCAGCGCGTAGGCGATGGCGAAGGCCACCGCGAGTGCCAGCAACGGCCGTTGGGTCAGCTCCTCCCAACGCGCTTGCGCGGACTGTCGCTCCATGCGGGCATCGTAAGCGTCGTCGCGCCCCCGAAGGGGCGCGGGGAACTGCGCGACCAGCCACGACGTGGCCGCAGTTCCCCGCTGTCCCCCCACCCGTCCCGGCCGAAGCCGAGCGCAGCGGCTACGCGTCGCCGCCCGCCGCGCCCGGGTGCGCCGCCGTCACGTCCAGCAACTGGTACCGGTCGATGGCCTGCTTGAGCACCGAACGGTCCAGCCTGCCCTCGCGGGCCAGCTCGGTCAGCACCGCGACCACGATCGACTGCGCGTCGATGTGGAAGAACCTGCGTGCCGCGCCGCGCGTGTCGGCGAAGCCGAAGCCGTCGGCACCCAGCGACTGGTACGTGCCCGGCACCCAGCGCGCGATCTGGTCCGGAACCGATCGCATCCAGTCGGACACGGCCACGAACGGACCCTCGGCGCCGCTCAGCTTGCGCGTCACGTACGGGGTGCGCTGTTCCTCCTCCGGGTGCAGGAGATTGTGCTCCTCGCACGCCACGGCCTCGCGCCGCAGCTCGTTCCAGGAGGTGGCGGACCAGACGTCGGCCTTCACGTTCCAGTCGGCGGCGAGGATCCGCTGCGCCTCGATCGCCCACGGGACCGCGACACCGGACGCCATGACCTGCGCCGGGACGGTGCCCTCGGTGCCCGCGCTGATCCGGTGGATGCCCTTGAGGATGCCGTCGACGTCCACGTCGGCCGGCTCGGCCGGGTGCTGGATCGGCTCGTTGTAGACGGTCAGGTAGTAGAAGACGTCCTCGCCGTGCGGGTGCTCGGCGTCGCCGCCGTACATGCGGCGCAGGCCGTCCTGGACGATGTGCGCGATCTCGTACGAGTACGCCGGGTCGTAGGCCACGCAGCCCGGGTTCGTCGAGGCGAGCAGCTGGGAGTGGCCGTCGGCGTGCTGGAGGCCCTCACCGGTCAGCGTCGTACGGCCGGCGGTCGCGCCCAGGACGAAACCACGCGCCAGCTGGTCGGCCATCTGCCAGAACTGGTCGCCGGTGCGCTGGAAACCGAACATCGAGTAGAAGACGTAGACCGGGATGAGCGGCTCGCCGTGGGTGGCGTAGGCGGAGCCCGCCGCGATCAGGGAGGCGGTGCAGCCGGCCTCGGAGATGCCGTCGTGCAGCATCTGGCCGGTCGGCGACTCCTTGTAGGCGAGCAGCAGGTCGCGGTCCACCGACTCGTACTGCTGGCCGAGCGGGTTGTAGATCTTCGCACTCGGGAAGAAGGAGTCCATGCCGAAGGTGCGGTACTCGTCCGGCGCGATCAGTACGAAACGGCGGCCGAGTTCCTTGTCCCGCATGAGGTCCTTGAGGAGACGGACAAAGGCCATGGTGGTCGCGATGGACTGCTGGCCGGTGCCCTTCTTCACGGTCGCGTACACCTTCTCGTCCGGCAGGGCGAGTGGCCGGGAGCGCACGACGCGGGTCGGGACGTAGCCGCCGAGCCCCTTGCGCCGGTCGTGCATGTACTGGATCTCCTCCGAGTTCCGGCCCGGGTGGTAGTACGGCGGCAGGCCGGACTCCAGCTCCTGGTCGGAGATCGGAAGGTGCAGCCGGTCCCGGAAGCCCTTGAGGTCGGCGACCGTCAGCTTCTTCATCTGGTGCGTGGCGTTGCGGCCCTCGAAGTTGGGGCCCAGGGTCCAGCCCTTGATCGTCTTGGCCAGGATGACCGTGGGCTGACCCCGGTGCTCGGTGGCCTGCTTGAACGCCGCGTAGATCTTGCGGTGGTCGTGGCCGCCGCGGCCCAGGTGCAGGATCTGGTCGTCGGTCATGTGCTCGACCATGGCGCGCAGCCGCTGGTCGTCGCCGAAGAAGTGGTCGCGGATGTACGCGCCGGACTCGGTGGCGTAGGTCTGGAACTGCCCGTCCGGGGTCGTGTTCATCCGGTTGACCAGGACGCCGTCGCGGTCCTGGGCGAGCAGCGGGTCCCAGGTGCGGTCCCAGACCAGTTTGATCACGTTCCAGCCGGCGCCCCGGAAGACCGACTCCAGCTCCTGGATGATCTTGCCGTTGCCGCGGACCGGGCCGTCGAGCCGCTGGAGGTTGCAGTTGACCACGAAGGTCAGGTTGTCCAGGCCCTCACGCGCGGCGATGGACAGCTGGCCGAGCGACTCCGGCTCGTCCATCTCGCCGTCGCCGAGGAACGCCCAGACGTGCGAATCCGAGGTGTCGGCGATCCCGCGCGCGTGCATGTAGCGGTTCATCCGCGCCTGGTAGATAGCGCCGATCGGGCCGAGGCCCATCGACACCGTCGGGAACTCCCAGAAGTCCGGCATCGAGCGCGGGTGCGGGTAGCTGGAGAGGCCGTTCGGGTATTTCGACTTCTCCTGGCGGAAGCCGTCCAGCTGCTCCTCGCCGAGCCGGTCGAGCAGGAAGGCGCGCGCGTAGATGCCGGGAGAGGCGTGGCCCTGGAAGAAGACCTGGTCGCCGCCGCGGCCGTCGTCCTTGCCGCGGAAGAAGTGGTTGAAGCCGACGTCGTAGAGGGACGCGGAGGAGGCGAAGGTCGCGATGTGACCGCCGACGCCGATGCCCGGACGCTGGGCGCGGGACACCATGACGGCCGCGTTCCAGCGGGTCGCGTTGAGGATTTTGCGCTCGATCTCCTCGTTGCCCGGGAAGAACGGCTCCGCGCGCGTGGGGATCGTGTTGACGTAGTCCGAGCTGCGCATCTCGGGCACGGCCACCCGCCGCTCGCGGGCGCGCTCGATCAGGCGGAGCATCAGATAACGGGCCCGTTCCCGGCCGCGCTCGTCCACGGCGGCGTCGAGCGAGTCGAGCCACTCCTGGGTTTCCTCGGGATCGAAGTCAGGAACCTGACTCGGAAGGCCGCCAATGATGATCGGGTTGCGATCGGATCCGGAAGCCACGCTGTTCCTTACCTGTCAGAGGGGCAATGATTACCTGCGTTTTCCTGCGATTTCCCGCACGTCCCTGCGTTTCCACCGCACCGCTGTCCATCGTCCACCCCGTGGCAGCGCACGTCATCTCTACCGCGAGGTAACTCGGTCCCGGCCAAAACGCAACGATACGCCCGAGGTGTGACGCGCTTGGCAAACTCGTTCGACCGTCGTATGTGAGGATGATTCCGAAAGGAACATTGCGGGCAAAAGGGAGTGGTGTGTGCCACACCTGACTGCGATACGGTGCCGGGAGTTGCGGCGACACGGCCGGGATCGTCACCGTTTCGGCGGTCTGAACGGCCGGGTACTTGCGCGATCCGTCCCGCCCGTGTGGACTACGGCCAATGCTTCGCGCACGCGCGTGGCTGAGTTAATCAACAAGACATGATCAGGAGGCAACCCGTGAGCGCGACCGCGGACCACGCGGAGGAGCGGACCACCCCTGCCGTCAGGCTGGGGTTCCAGCCAGACCAGGTGGTCCAGGAGATCGGCTACGACGACGACGTCGACCAGGAACTCCGTGAGTCCATCGAAGACACCATCGGCACCGAGTTGGTGGACGAGGACTACGACGACGTGGCCGACGCCGTGGTGCTGTGGTTCCGTGAGGATGACGGCGACCTGACGGACGCGCTGGTGGATGCCGTCACGTACATGGAGGAAGGCGGCTGGATCCTGCTGCTGACTCCGAAGACGGGCCGTGACGGCTACGTCGAGCCGAGCGACATCGGCGAGGCGGCCACGACCGCCGGCCTCTCGCAGACCAAGAGCGTCAGCGTGGGCAAGGACTGGAACGGCAGCCGGCTGCTGACCCCGAAGGGCGCCGCCAAGAAGCGCTGAGCCCCGGCCGGCGGACGGACCGTGTCCCGGTC